>JASLFF010000810.1 GCA_030150795.1 Terriglobales bacterium
TTTTCCGCAACCTGCTAAGCCGTTTTCTGGCCTTGCAACGTGTGGAACTCGATGACCTTGCCACGGTCTGACGGTAATAGCGAGTTTGCTGCACGCAATGGAAAGCTTGCCGGAATATAAAACTCAATCAGCTTGCCCATAACCACCTCTTATATGGGCATACTGTCAGGCTATCTCCGGCAGCTTACTTAAAACGGAATTAAAAATCCTAAGGTCGCTCTTGGTTTCCAATTTCAGCGATCTTTGGCAATTTTGGCGCTTCCGGCGATCCAACCTACCCCCTCCCCCCATCCGTCAACTAGGATTCCAAAGGGCTTATACGCTCCCATCCCAAGGTCATCCCAGTTGGCGTAGGTTTCACGCCGTCAGCTTCCGGTTTTCCGATCACCCGATTCCCCGATCACCGGATCACCCGATCTCAAGGGGTACCCCTCCCTGGGTCATCCCAGATTGGCGTAGACTTGAGCGATGTCATCCCAGATCATCCCAGATTGGCGTGGGTTTCAGCAATCGTGCTTCGATTGGCGTAGGGTTCAGCGAGGATCGTGTGGCACCGCCGCCCTCGGCGGTGTGAAGTTGGGGCCTTAGCTTGGCTGAGTGGCGACTACTGATTGCTAAGTTTTCAAAGATCTAAAACGCTTCCCAGCCCTGAGGCGGTGCTAGATGGTAGGGCATTTCTAGCTCTAAATCAAGCGCGAAATAGGACATCTCGACAAGGATACTGCGTGAGGTCGCTCATTTTCGCGCGGTGGAAGCTGAAACGATTACAAAGCGCAAGTCACCATCTATAGATAGCCCATTCGGCCCGCGTCTTGGGCCGCCGCGCCAAACGTGCTTGAGGATAGCCGAATGTCTAGCAAACAAATTTCTGCGCTTGCAGTCCAGACTCTGAAAGAGGCGCTATGTTCGATTTATTGGTATAAAGGCGACCTTCGAAGTTTCCCACAGAACTGCCTCTCGGATAAATCGTTAATTGCGAACGCAAACTGGAATGGGTACAAGCGCCAAGTTGTCTCAGACATCGTCGACATCTTATGTTCAGATCAGGACAAATATCTTGGAGACATTCGCCGCTTATTCCACGAGGTTGAACAATTTGACAATTTTCGACACCTCGAGGATCTTGACGACGGGTCTTCAAAGGCTGAGCGGGCCCGTCGCGCGATAGAAGACCTCAAGCGCGTCATCGCTTCCCACGATGCGGTCGTAAACGAGGGACAGCAAATCGAGGAACGTCGGAAAGCGGAGAGCGAAAAACTCCACCAAAGCAAGGCTGTTCTTGAGAGACTAGACGCCGTAAAGGCTCGTTACATGGCCCCGGTTACATCGCCAGCAGCTCAACAAAGGGGTTTTGAACTGGAAAAAATGCTGTACGATTTGTTCGAACTGTTTGACCTGGATCCGAAGGCCTCTCTCCGGACAGCGGGCGAACAACTTGATGGTGCCTTCACCCTAGAAGGAACTGACTACCTGTTCGAAGCAAAATGGCAGAAGATCCCCACCGCGATACAAGATCTTGATGCGTTTGCAGGTAAGGTAAGAAGGCGGCTCGAAAATACTCTCGGACTTTTTCTTTCGATTAATGATTTCTCGCAGGACGCAGTGCTTGCTCACTCAAGCGGCCAGCCTGTCCTCATATTAATGACCGGCGCAGACTTGATGGCAGTGTTCGAAGGGAGAATCGACTTTGTGTCCCTTCTACTCAGGAAGCGAAGACACGCGGCTCAGAGCGGCGAAATATTGCTACGGATTCACGAAATAATCAGAGGAGACTGAATGAAGAAACTGATGAAACTGATGATACTAGCGCTTGTGGTCGTCGGTCTTCTCGTGGCCGTTCTTAAGGACTGGCCGAAAAAACTCCAAATTGCCGCGTCGCCAGCTTCAGGCAGTCAGATCAATGCTGACCTGCAAGTAAGTGGCACGAAGTATGATTTTCAGTCACATTCGGTCAAAGGAGTGTTCAGCCTTTATTTGAAAGCCATCGACAACCGTGATATCCACGATGTGGCGTTCAGCGCAACAGATACCGGCACTCGAGATTGGCAGACCGCCGAGAGAAATGGGGCTCCGGCTACGGCTCAACAAGCTGGTGAGTGCCAGTTACAGGGTTCGGAAGAAGATGAAAAGGGCAAGCCTGTTTCTTCTGCAACTTTTGATTGCAAAGAGGCGGTGATGGCGAGTGGCTCGGGAGCCGAAGAGATATGGTACCCGTTCGACTCGTATAGGGCTACGATTGCACCTATGGCGTGCATCAATTCCAAGAACGGAGCATGCGGTAAAGCGTCCAAAGCTCAGCCGGTTTTCATCGGTTCCCTCAATGTTGTGATCGGTGATCAGAACCTCATTGGGGAATTAAGCAAAGACTCGACAAAGGATGATAATTATCTGTTGAGGCTTAGGCGACGATTTTTTGTAAGAATGGTCAGCGTGATTTTCCTGATTCTGTCGATTGTATTTTTGATATATCTCGATGTAGCTGGCGATCCCAAAGACCTGTTGCCCAAATCACTCGGTTTCTTTGGAGCCCTTTGGGGCTTAAGGGCGCTCATAGTCCCGGCGTCCGTAACCATTTTTCCCACCATCATTGATTACTCAATTCTTATCATTTTTTGTGTTCTATTTGTCCTAGTAGTATTAAAACTCTATGAGGGGAGAAACGCATGAAAACGAGACTTGTAGGATTTTTGTTCACAGTTGGATCGCTCCTGATAGCCCACGGTTGGGCCTCTGCACAAAACCAATCCACTTCCACATCTCCGACCGCTCAAACCGCAGAAAAAAAGAGTGGCTTACAAATGCAAAATCAGGCCTCTAATGCCGCCGTCATGAATGCGGTTAAGAACGATCATTTTGAATTAGAAAAAGGTGAGTATAAACTTCAACACGCGATAAACATGCAAAGCTCCACTGCCAAGAGCGACAATATTAAGGTGGATTATCAGATTGGCACAATTGATAACAAACCCGCTACTATAAGCGCTTATGTAGACAAGGATAAGTCGCCAAAAGACGCAAAGGAAGCCGACGCAATATTTGGGGTTCCCACAGGAGAATCCGTGCGCATTAACGGATCTGAGCAGCAAGTACTTCAGAAATGCACGGATGGAAAAAAATGTGTAAAAACCGATAGCAGCGGTCGTTGCATAAAGTGGGTCTGCCCATAAAAAACGCGCTATTATCTCTGGTCGTCTCCGGCTCTACTCTATATAGTCCTGAAAAGTAAGTGTCTGAGCCCGCAACCAAACAGTAGTAGTTTTGTGTGGGAGCCACATCCTCTTGAAATCTCTGTCCGACAAAAACAGTGATCGGAAACAGGCCGGAAGGTTTGTCATATCAGGAAGGAATTACACGGAGAAATTACTCTTGACGGGCCTAAGATCCGAAAACCAGCAGTCGTCTGAATTATTCCCCGGTGCCGGGACTCCCCCATTAATTTAGCCGGCCTGCGTTGCCGTTAGCTCTTTGCTCTTATCCGTGAGCAGATCCGCCTGCGTTGTGCGGAACCTACCCAAAAAGATCGCTACGAAGGAATAAACACAGGCGTAAAGCAGTTATCACCACGGAACATGACAATTCATTCGCAGTTAAGCGAGAAAGCTATAAAGGTAGGAGAAAACATGTATCGAAGACTTGCAATTTTTCTAATGATGTTAGCGGGGATGTCAACCTGGAGCCATGCGCAAGCGAAGCAAAACATATGTTCTGGAGCGCCAGTTCCCGCCGGGTGGGTCATTGTCGCCTTTGGCACGAACGGGGCGTGCGGCGGATCTACTTTCGACCTTGAGGTGATCGAGGACATTGCCACGATCACTACGGCGGGATCCACGGTGAGCGCCTGCGCCGAGGGCATTCCCCTACCCGCAGAGTGGGTGGTGGAAGGTGTTACGACCAACTTGGGCTGTGGTTTGGGCAACAATAACGTCGACCAACTGCTTCAGTTGAAGGGCTTTGTCGTCGGAACCGAGAAGACCGTGTGCGATGGCAACATACTGCCTACAGGCTGGACCGTCGTCAGTACCACCACGCAAGCCGGCAGTTGCGGGGGTGGAACCAACAACGTAGACATCATTCGCCGGAACTTCTAAGCAGAGTGCAACCCTGGGCTGACCCGCCGGTTTCCCTGTCCACTCTCGACCGCTGCGCTCGTTGTTGCGGAGCCAACGGCGGATTGGACACGGGGAAACCGGCAGCCAAGGGGCTGCCTCAGCAAGCCTTTATGCTGTTTGCGCATGCTTTCGGAAATTTCGTCAGAGGAGGAGCATTTGGTTCGGTGGATGCTCTTGAAGAGGTGCTATCGGTTCTGGACGATATGAGTATGCGAGAATTTCATCTGCTATATTGCTTCTGCGAAGACATGAGGAAATGAACGAAAGATCGCGGGAGAAAACCGTCTACAGCAAGCAAATCGCTTCTGGCAACAATTTACCAAAGACGCAGAAAATGAACTCTCTGTTCCACCTCAAGAACTTCCGGGGATGCTCGAAAGACTGAACCGGACTGGGCTTTATACAACGATCATCGGGGCATATCTTGATTATGTCGGAGATCGAGACCATCTAACCCCGATTTTCGACTGATCAGCAATCTGCCAAAACGCTAAATGACGCGTCAGCCTTCCTGACTACCGAGCAGACGCGCCATGACACCCGAAATCTGTTCCCAATTTTTGGCTTCCACCGTCAGTTGGCG
>JASLFF010000260.1 GCA_030150795.1 Terriglobales bacterium
CATGAGCGAATTTTTTGATTTCACCACCGATACAGGCCCGTGGGCGACCCCACCCACTCCTCCAACGCAGCCAGTCAACTTGCCTTGCACGCAGGGGATTCCGGCTGGATAATGACCGAGGATTTCCGAAACTAATTCGCTTGTAGCTGCTGCAATGCGACGAAAAAAATCGGCACCACACCACAAGAGCGCATCCGCAAGGATGCGCTCTTTGGTGATGTCTGCATTCGCGTCTATAGTTGAGTGCTGGACCTATATCGTGATGGCGAACAACAAGTGGTTTATTGCTTCCCTGCTTGGGGTCTTTGTCTTCTCCAACGCTACAGCCGCTTTTGCGCAACGCGCGCAATTGCCCAAAGGGCACGTGCGCGAGTATTACATCGCCGCCGAGCAGGTGGAGTGGGACTACGCTCCCAGCGGACTCGAATTGATGCATGGAGCAGAGCTTCCGTATCCCTGGGGACTTCATCGGCGCTGGACCAAGACCCGCTACGTGGAATACAGCGACGGCACGTTTTCTCAGCGCAAGCCGCAGCCGGAATGGCTGGGAATCCTGGGACCAATCATTCGCGCGGAAGTGGGCGACACCGTAGTAGTCCATTTTCGTAACCTGACCAGCGGCTACCACAGCATCCACGTGCACGGCCTTCGTTATGACAAGCAGAATGAAGGCGCTGTCTACGCGAACAATCTGCCTGGAATTGCCGTGCCGCCGAACGGCAATTTCACCTATCACTGGGTTGCTGATGCCGGAAGCGGCCCGCCCGCGGGAGAGAGTTCGCGCCTGTGGCTCTATCACGGCCACGTGAACGAGCCTGAAGAGACCAATGCTGGATTGATTGGCCCCGTGATTGTGACCGCGCGCGGCCACGCAAAGGCGGATGGCTCTCCGGCTGACATTGACCGGGAATTTGTTGTTCTCTTCATGGTCTTCGATCAGCTCAAAGGCGATGAGACACGCCCCGCCAACAGCGAAGAAGGCCTCTACCATGCGATGAATGGGTACATTTTTTCCAACCTGCCCGGGCTTGTAATGAATGAGGGCGAGCGGGTGCGCTGGTATCTGGCTGCCATGGGTAACGAGCGTGATATCCACTCCGCGCACTGGCATGGCAAGACCGTCACACGGCATGGGCGATCAGAGGATGTAATTCCGCTTGTGCCGGCCGAAACTGAAACCGTAACCATGCTGGCCGACAACCCCGGCACATGGATGTTCCAATGCCACGTGGACGACCATCTGGAGGCGGGCATGATGGCGACATACCGAATTCAGCCGGCCCACCCTCGTAGCTGTCCCGTGCAATTTGGGAACGCAAATTTCTGGGCCGCAGATCCCAGCTTTCAAATGGAACTGAAGAATCTTACTGCCAAGCCCATCAAGCAGATTTCGCTGGAAAGCGACATTGTGGTTGGCCTGAATCGCCTCAACAAGGCCCAGGATGATTGGAGCATTCCGCTTCCTTTGTCCCCACAGAAAGCGGCAGACATCCAGATGCCGGGGCAAATGCCCCACCCGGAAAGCATTCTGGGCTGGGTGGTCTACCCGCAGTCGGTAACCTTTACCGATGGCAGCCAATGGACGCCTCAAGAACGTGGCGAGTGCATGCGAATCTATTGGCGCGATAAGAATCACCAGGACCTGCGGATATTGCCGCCGCTGGAGATGCCTATGCAGTGACATCGCGGGTGAAGCGGTGAGAATCGTAAGCAGTATGGAGCCAAGCGACAAATTGGAAGCGTGATCTCGCTCACAGTTTGACGAGGTGAAATTCAGGTTTCATAATATAGAGTTTGCCTTGCAAATCTGATCGGAGCATAGCAGTACATGGCTAGCGTTGCCTCGCCTGTCGAGCGCGGAGTCCCGCCGATTCGTGCCGGTAAAGGCCACTCGTTTTTCCTTCGACGCCTGCATTCGTTGAGCGGGATCATTCCCGTGGGCGCGTTTCTACTGGAACACTTTATCTCAAACGCGTTTGCCACCAACGGGCCCAACGCGTATGGCGCGCAGGTAAAGTTTCTTACCGGACTGCCTTTTGTTCCGGTTCTTGAAACCGTCGGCATCTACATTCCGCTGTTGTACCACGCTCTATACGGGTTCTATATCTGGTTTCGCGGCGAATCCAACGTAAGCGACTATCCCTGGGCGGGAAATTTCATGTATGCCGCGCAGCGCTGGACCGGCGCTATCGCGTTTATTTACATCATCTGGCACACCTACACCATGCGTTTCACCGGAACACACCTGCTCTCGCATCCCGATGCGGCCTTTGGCAAGGTGCAGACCGAGCTTCAGCACTGGTGGGCTGGGATGTTTTATCTGGCCGGAATCATTGCTGCGTCGTGGCATTTCTCTTACGGCATTTATCTTTTCTGCGCTAAGTGGGGCATCACCGTAAGTGAGAGATCGCGCAAATGGTCTGGACGGGCGTGTACGGTTCTTGCGCTCACTTTGATTCTGGTGGGATGGCTGACCATGGCGGCATTCTTCCGGCCACAGTGGAGAGACCATTGGAAAACTGCGCCAACGCCGGAACAGAGTGTGGAGAAGACTGACATTAAGAATTAACCACAAGGTCGAAAAACCCGCTTTTCATTCGCTTGCGCGGGCCGGAGGCCCTAGATGACAAAGGACACGAAAGAACACAAAGGATTAGGAATTGCGCGATCCAATTTTTAAAGCGCCTAGTAGTCAATGAAAC
>JASLFF010000303.1 GCA_030150795.1 Terriglobales bacterium
TCAGCCACGGCGCTGCGCAACACATCGACTGTCAGATCGGTTGGATCAATATACTTTCCCAGCATCAGCCGCTGGATCTGCTGCGCACGAAGCAACTGTTCTGGAATCTGAGGAACGACCACCATTGGAGTCTCGCAGTAAATTGCTTCAGAAACGCTGCTGTCTCCTCCGTGAGTCACAAACACTGATGCCTTTTGCAAAACGTCTGTCTGATTCACAAAATGACATAGCTCGACATTGTCAGGCACCTGCCCAAAGTCTTCCGGCGAGAAGTGCCCGCTCAACGAAATGATCGCCCGCTTGCCAAGCATCCCCAGCGCCTCAATGCACGTTTGAAAGAATTGCTTGTTGTCCACGAAAACCGATCCAAGGGAGACATAGATCAACTCGTATGATTTTGCATACTCGTCCATCCGCACCGTAGGCCCGACAAAACTGCAGTGCGAAGACAGACTTGACCGTGCTGGCTGAAGCTTTTCCAGACCCAGCACCAGATGCAGGGCTTCGTCGTTTACAAAAATATCGCCTGTGCCTGAGCTGCCGTTCGGATGCTGTTCATAGAACTTCTTTGCTCTCTTTCCGAAGCGCAGGAATGAAGACACGCTGGACATGTCAACCGGAGACCGCTTTTTTCTTTCCGCATCGAGAATCGTACGCGGATCAAGGAGAAATCCATTGGTAAGGCATGCAGCCGGGATCCCATGCTTCCCGGCAACGATCTTTGGAGCAGCCGTGAATTTCGAATGCAAGATCAGGTCCGGCGATTCGCGCAGAACCTCAGCCTCCACAAAGTCGACCGTATGCTCAGCCGTTTCCAGCAACAGCAACCCGAGTTCATACAAGTTCATGGAACTGCGAAATCTGTTGGGAAAATAACCCTCATAATTGTTGTAGGCGACAAAGCTGAAAGGCGCATCCTGAACATATTGGCGAAATCCAGGCTCGTTGTAATGAATCACCTGGTGACCGCGCTGCTGCAATTCCAGCAGGATTGGCTCAATCGCGCGGTACATGCCAAGATTCGGGAGATGAAAAAACAATATCTTCATGCCGGCGTTACTCAAAAAAGACATCCCATCTGGTATTCCGGAAATAGTTCTTCAACTGCTCGTAGTTCTCGATTGATTCCCGGGGGGACGCAAGATTTTGCTTCTTCATTCTTGATGTTACCGATTGATACGGGACTTTCAGAAAGTCGAATACTTGTTGCATTGTGTTTTGCTGATTTTCGATCAGATCTTCATGAATTATGTTGATTGTGGGATGTTCCGCAAAAGCTGCATCCGCTTCCGCGGCAGCGCTGCTTAGTTTTTCAAAATACCGGCAGCACTCCTCTGGGTCCAGATGGACCGGGGGCGCTGTCTGCGAGCCGCTTTTCAGACTCCACCATTGACTTGTCATGTAAGCCCGCTTGAGTGATATGAGCGTATGCAGCATGTTTCCGCGCTGCAAATGAATCACTGCTAGAGACTGATCGGCGCGAAGAAACTCCCATGCTGTCTGGAAGCGTTTATCGAGAATCTCCCATGCGTAATTGCTTTCGATAAAGCTTGAGAACTGGGTATATTTCTCCTTTAATTGCGGGGCGGCATCGGACACATCAACGAGCTTTGTGAAATAGTCCCTTGTCAAATGGTCGTAGAACATCTTGAAACCGACAGCTTCAATTTCTAATTTATGGTCTTGGTACACTTTTTGCCGCAAGTATGTAACGGGATCATCCAGAACTTCGATCAGGCTTGTTTTAGGCAACATGTCCAAATTGAACAATTCGCCGTAAGTCTTTATGTGCGGGTGAGCACTCAGCAGGGAGAGCAAGAGGTTGGAACCGGTTCTCGCTGATCCCAGAACCATAAACCGTTGGACCTTCGAGTTTGAATCGGTAGAAATGCTGCTCAGGTTGACGTTTAATGTGGTCACAATCTTTCCAATAAGGTCAATCACGCTAAGTTAATACATATCCACGGAATCTTGAGGAGCTTGCACGACGGCGGTTGTCAATGTCTGAATTTGAGCCGCAAAGCTTTGTCCCCAATCTTTCGAAAATAGATCGGCCTTGTATACGAGTCGGCACAGCAGCGCTCCCCCTTCATGGCGCAGGTGCAGGCTCAGGTCCGCAAATGACTGAAGTTCCATAGGAGTCGGGAGAGGTTCCGTCCGGATGCCGGCCCACTCAGTATCCGCCCCCGCCAATGTTGGCATGAAATTGAATACAACCTTGTAAGCCGGCCGCGTAGCGATGATCCGCTGCAGATAACCGTATGGCAGGTCTTGATGAATGCACGCGTCTACGAGGCTGCGGCGTACACGATCAAGCAGATCGAGGAATGTCGCCCCGTTTGGAATTGAGGCACGCACCACAACGACATTCATGAACAAGCCAATTACTTCTTCAAACTCAGGGCGACGGCGATCCGACAGGGGCACGCCTACCGCAACATCATCCGTGCCGCAAAGCCGGGAGAGAAACACTGTAAAGATCGCCAGCATGGTTGCTGCCAGGGTCGTCCGCGACCGGCGACTCAAAGCCACAAGGCGATCCACTTCTTCTTGCGGAATCGTGAACCATGAAGTTCCGGATGTGGTAGAGGTCCCAGTCCCGCACGCGCTGCCGCACGGCAGCGTAAGGACAGGGAGCCCGCTTAGCTTATTTGTCCAATATGTGCTGAGCTTGCGGCCACGCTCGCTGTTCAGTTGTTCTCTCTGCCACAACACATAACCCTGGTATTGAACAGGTAGTGGATGGATGCCTGGATCCGAGCCGGTTATGTAGGCGCAATAAAACCGCCTGAGTTCTAACTCCAGCAACCGCCGAGACCAACGGTCAAAGACGATATGGTGCACTGCAATTGCCAGGATGTGCTCATCGCTGTTCAGCTCCACCAGAGCAGCGCGGAGGAGCGGGCCGCAAGCCAGATCAAACTGCTCCAGCAGCGGCTTGATCTCCTTCTGCACTAGTTCGGATGGATTTGTGGAATGGAAGCTCCGCCCATCTACAACCGTAAAGCTAAAGGAAGGAGACGGGGAGATCAGCCTCGCCGGCTGTCCGTTCCGCGTGACAAACCTTGAGCGCAGCACCTCATGACGCTGAACAATGGCTTCGAGGCTGGCCCTCAAGGCTTCCTGATTCAGTGCGCCATGGAGACGCAATACCAGCCACAGGCTTCGCGCACAATCGAAGAACGGCAAGGTCTGCGGATCGCCCACGTCAGCCTGCCACATCAGCTCTTCAGAAAATGACAGCTCCATCCCGGATGCATCATCAGCCCCGGGAGCGATCTGCATAAGCGATCCTCTGTGGTACTGAATCGGCAATCCGCCAACCACGAGGTCACTCACGCGTTCGCTCTCGCAGCAATTTGTTCGGTATCGGGCTGTATGCTCGCGATCTCAGAAGCGATTTGGGCGATAGTTGCCGACTCTATCAGAAACAGGTCAAGCGGAACCTCAACGCCAAACGTCGCGATGATCCGATTAATACAGCGCATTGCGGCCAGGGAGTCGCCTCCCAGACCAAGGAAATCGTCGTGAATACCGATTGGAGTTGGAGCTGTATTCAGTACTTCGGACCAGATCTGCAGCAAAGCCCTTTCGGTTTCGGCATGGGCTGAGGTTGCCGAGCTCCCGTTCATGCTGTTTTCCATCATTCCGCGCGACTCTCCCATCTGAACACTAGTTCGCCAGCGATTCGAGCGCAGTCGCGAGAACCCGCCCCGTATAGTCTCCGTAGAGAATGCCTTTCCTGGTCAGCACGATTGCGTCATCTTCAACCGTGATGAATTCATCTTCTTGAAGCTGCCGTACCGTAGGTTCACAAAGTCTTACCAAATCGAGCCCGTGGCGCTTTCTGAACCTGTTGCGATCAAATCGAATCAGTTTCATCCCCAGAATTACGTCGCGCGTCATCAGCTCAAGGTCGTTGTATACGTATCCCCGGAACAGCGGCAGTTTTTCCTGCTCCACCAGCTCGGAATAGCGGGCCAAATCATTCGTATTCTGGTACGCCCAGTTCCCAAGCGATCCAAACGCTGAACTCCCAAAAGCGTAAACATCGGTGCCTTGCCACTTGGTTGTGATGTGACGCTGGGTGTATTGATTGCCACGGTTAAACGTGAAGAAGTTAACCGGCTGGAGGCCGGCGCTGGTCAACTCATCGAGTGCGTAACGGGCCAGCTTTAGCTCCTCATCGTCTGAGGGAAGGGTGATGTTCTGGCGCCTCAGGTTCGCGTAATACTCTGTGTTCGCGTAAATCTCAAGCTTATACACGGTCACACTGTGAGCTCCGCTTTCGATAGCGCGGCGAATAGAATATGCCCAGGTTTCCGGCGTTTCGCCATGTAAGCCGCTGATGAGATCAATATTTACGACCGCGCCGGTTGAAAGAGCGGTTTCGATTGCCTTCATGGCCTGCTTTTCGGTGTCTTTGCGGCCTGTGCGAAAAACGACTTCATCACAGAACGATTGAATGCCGAGATTGATGCGGTTCACCCCGTGCTGTGTGA
The DNA here is from genome assembly GCA_030150795.1 of Terriglobales bacterium. The sequence continues at coordinate 4,503 of JASLFF010000303.1, forward strand.
GTATCTCGGCCTTGCGGGCGATCAGGGACACCGGCTCTGCCTCAAAGTTGATCTCTGGATCGACAAGTGTGAGGTTCTGGCGCAACGTCTGCATGATGCGTTCAATGTTCGCGGGACTCAAAAGCGAGGGCGTGCCGCCTCCGAAATAAACTGAGATTGCAGGCCGTTCTCTTAAATGGAACTGGTCTGCGGCCATCTTGATCTCGCGACATAGCGAGTCGACATAGCGGTCAATTTCACTAAGTTCCGATTCGCGCAAAGTTGTGGTCTTGTAATGGCAATAAGCACATCGCTGAATGCAATAGGGAAAGTGCAGGTACACGTTCAGCGGTTGTCTGTTCAGGCCTTGTTCTGCGGCCTCAGGGCGCCACTGCCGAAAGTCGGGGTAATTCGTTACAAACCCCCGCCTGGTTACTTCCAAATCATCCTGTATCACATTCAGCATTTTGCCACCTAGGATTGGTTGTTTCCTGCGTTGCACTGGACTACCTGACGCTCCTGAGCTACGAAGCCCGCCAGAAGAGTGAGGTTATTGAACAGTTCGGAGTTCATCACGCGCTCATCAAACTGCAACCCGAATCGGTCTTCAATTCGCGCAATCAATTCGGCAATTAAAATTGAATCGAGCCCCAAACCGCTCTCCAGCAGAGAATAGTCATCAGGAATCTCATCGCAGACCACATTGAGTTGCATGTCGTCCACCAGGATATGCTTGATTTGCTGAATAATATCCGTTGTTTCAGTCAACTTATTTTTCTACCTTCCTCAATCGCCGCGGCCCAGACGCTGCCAATAGCACTAGAGCTCGGTCGCAACCAAGGGCGGACAACTGCTCTTGGTTCCGGATTGCAAAACATTAAGATACTCCAAACTGAGCTTGCTCGCTCAAATCTATATTTAACTTTTGAACGTAAAAATCAAAATTTCAAAATTAGTATTCATCGAGTTCCAAAATGGAACTCATGAAGTTTCAAAATGGCACTTCGTCTGAGTTTCTTGACTATGTGCTGCAGCGAGTGTTACTTTAACGACCTTTAGAGTTCTCTAAGGACGCAAACTTTTCAAGAACACACTAGCCGGTTCGCGTTACCCGAAGCCGCATATTTAAATCCACGAACAAATAAGAACTTTGATTATGGAATCAATGCCATCTCAGCCTTGTGGAAGAGTTAATATCTTCACATCTTCAGTGCTGATCGGCGGCATGGCGGCGGTTAACAACAAA
>JASLFF010000312.1 GCA_030150795.1 Terriglobales bacterium
CTTCAGACTGCGCCGATCTGACGCTGTTAAATCAATTGGATGGATTCAACCTTCAGCCGCGCCTCTCAATTCCGTTTGACGGCGCGATTGATGTGAGCACGATCAACAGCAGTACGGTTTTCCTGTTGCAACTGCCGGGAAGAGGCTTGGTTGAAGCTGATGGAGACATACACAATCCGCATGTGATTGGGATCAATCAAATTGTATGGGACCCGGCCAGCTTGACGTTGTTCGCTGAATCAAATGACCATCTGGACGAAGACTCCAACTATCTTCTGATTGTCACCAACGGGGTGCATGATGCCAGCGGAAATCCGATTGCCGCAGGTTCAGCTTTTGCTCAGTTTATCCATGGCGATGGTGGAGTTGACGGCAAAAACGCCGATCGCTTGCTGAAAGGCTATCAGGCGGCTTTGAAGCATTCTCTGGACAATGATGTGCTGAAGAACATCGGCATTTCGTCCGGGAATGTGGCCGCAGCCAGTATCTTTACCACGGAGAGCGCAACAGCCACGCTGCGCAGCATCCGCGAGCAGGTCAAAGCAGCTGCACCGCCGGCGGTTAGCTTTAATCTGGGAAGCGGCGGAGCGAAGACAGTCTTTCCGCTGAATACGGTCACAGGGCTCACATGGAACGTGCAGGCGCTCACGGTAGGCCCGCTCATTCCCACCAGCTTGAACGCCACGCTTGGCGCTTTGCAAGTATTCCCTGGTTCCATTGGCACGCTGGCATTCGGGAAGTTCAGTGGCACGCACTGGCAGAATACAGGCGTCTTCATCCCGCAGGTGCCGACTACACAAAGTGTCCCTGCACAGGGCACGGAAGACATCTTCTTCAACCTGTTCATTCCTTCCGGTCCACGCCCCACCAATGGCTGGCCGGTGGCGATTTTTGGTCACGGATTTACTGACAGCAAACAGGGTGCGCCATTCGCGGTTGCTTCCGTGCTTGCGCATAATGGCATTGCCAGCATCGCAATCAACGTAGTGGGCCATGGCTTTGGTCCCAACAGCACCTTGACCGTGCAGCAGGGGACCACCTCAACCACGTTCCTTGAAGGCGGTCGCGGCTTTGATCAGGACGGAAATGGCCAGATCACCAGCTCAGAGGGCTCTTCAACATTTTTTGCCAGCCCGCAGGGCACCATCGGATCGCGCGACGCGCTGCAGCAGACGGTTGCGAATTTGATGGAACTGGTCCGCGCCATCCAGGGCGGAGTCGACGTGAATGGCGATGGGCTCCAGTCGCTCGATCCTAACCGCATCTACTATGCCGGCCAGTCATTCGGCGGAATTTATGGCACGATCTTCATGGGGGTAGAGCCCGACATCCGAGCCGGTGTTCCAAATGTTCCCGGCGGCCCAATCATTGATATCGTTCGCTTGAGCCCTTCATTCCAGCTCTTGCTCACGCAGTCACTGGCAGTGCGTGTTCCGTCGCTGCTCAACGCTGGCCCGCCAATCTTCTTTAATGACAACAGCCCGCTTCGCAACCTTCCTCCGGTAGTCAATAACGTGCCCGGAGCGGTCGCGATTCAAACCGTGGAAGACACCAGCAGATGGCTGGGACAAGCAGGCGATCCTGTGGCCTGGGCCCCATTCATCCGCAAGAACCCCTTGCCGGGCGATCTGGCGAAGTCTGTCATTATCCAGTTTGCGCGCGGTGACATGACCGTGCCGAACCCGACAGCGACTGCGTTGATCCGTTCCGGAGATTTGACGGACCGGGCGACGTTCTATCGCAATGACATAGCTTTCCCGCTGGGCCTGGGACTGCACAATCCACACACGTTCCTGACCTCATTGCCGAAACCGATTGCCATTGAGCCGCAAATCCAGATTGGAGTGTTCTTTGCCAGCGATGGCGCGCTCACAATCGATCCGGATAGCGTTGGGTTGTTACCACCCAGCGTGCCGCCGTTGTTTGAAACGCCTATTGCCGGGCCGTTACCGGAGGACCTGGGATTCCTTCCGTAGGTTTCTGAAACCCCGAGCGGAGCGAGGGGACCCTATCACCACCAAGGTCCCCCTCGAAACAATACTCAACGCGCCGACCTCTGAATCTTGTGCCGATAACAGAGGTGGCGCGTTTCCTTTTTTGCCGATCTGAAAAAATCTCGTAGCGGTAGGGCCCCCTCGCTACGCTCGGGGTTTCAGAAAAGCCTTACCAGCCCATCCTCTCCCGCAGGCTCGTAATGTGCGCGATGTGGTGGTTTCCGTGCCAGCTATATAGTCCCAGCAGCCAATCAAGATCGTGGGGACCGGAGTCAGGATGAGTGAACTTGCGTTGAAAGTCTTCCGGCTTGAGTGATCGTAACAGCACCGTCCAGCGCGCATGCAGGGATTCGAGCAGCGTAAGTGACACGTCCACAGGAGTCAATTCAGAGTCTTTGAGGGCTGCCCAGGCGCTCTCATCGTACGCCTTGATGGTGGGTGCATCTTCCGTCATCGCCCATTTGAAGCGGACATAGGCGTTCAGGTGGCTGTCCGGCAGATGGTGGACGACCTGTTGGACAGTCCAGCCGCCGTCCCGATAAGGGGTTCGGAGCTGATCTGGGGACAATCCGGCAATGGCTTGGCGCAAACGGGCGGATGTGCCGGAAATTTGCTCAATATGGCGGTTGCGCGTCTCCGGAGTTGGATTTGGGTCAGGGCTAAAGCGGCCAATGGGATAGCGGAGATCGTTCATTGGGAGCACCTTTCAGGTTACCAGGGTAAGCTGCGGAAAACGTGTCCATAACTACTGCAGTATCAGCAAATTATAAGAAACTAAGGACTTAATCTGAGGCCTGATGCACAAAAAACTCTTGACGTTTGGGCCATCCGCGTTTACCGTAGAACGTCTTACGGATGGGGTTTCACTCCGGCTTTGTTCCGAAATCGCCACTTCAAACAAAGTCTGGAAATTAAGCAACTTAGACACCGTGATTTGCGTCTAATAATCGCACAAGGGTCTCTGGTAATTCCCATAAACAACAGATGTATTTTGCCGGTGGAAA
>JASLFF010000382.1 GCA_030150795.1 Terriglobales bacterium
TTCGCGAAACTCCGGCTTGCCTGAAAACTCCTGCAACATGCCGAAAGATGAATCCACTCCAACGTAGAAGTCTCCCGCCGCCAGAAAAGCCTTGCCGATCCTTCCGGTCCCAGCGCCAAGATCAAGCACGCGCGCGTGATCGGGAAGGCGCGTGTCAGCCCATATTGCCGAGCGAATAGATTCCACTACGTAGGGCGGCAGAGAGCGGTAGCGCTCAAAAGTGGCAGCGGTGGTGTCATAAACGGATGTTCCGATTCGCTTCAACGATATCCCTCCGCCTGCAGCCGGAACAGCTCCGCATATAGCCCGTTGAGCGCAAGCAGTTGATCGTGCGTTCCCTGTTCCGCGATAGCTCCCTGCCGCAGAACAACAATGCGGTCGGCCATGCGCACCGTTGAGAACCGATGCGAGATCAGAAAAGCGATCTGCCCGGCAACCAGCTCCGCAAAACGCCTAAAGACCTCATATTCGGCGCGCGCATCCAGGGCAGCAGTAGGCTCGTCCAGAATAATGATCTGTGATTTGCGGATGTAGGCCCTGGCCAACGCGATCTTCTGCCACTCTCCTCCGGAAAGCTCAATGCCATGCTCAAAGCGGCGGCCCAGCATTTGACGATAGCCTAAAGGAAAGCTCGCAGCCAGTGAATCAGCCTGCGATTTCCTGGCCGCATCAGCGATTGCCGGATCGGTACTGGAGTTTGCATTGTGCTCCGGCCGCTCAAGGACCTGGTCCAGATACTCCTGCACCCGGCTGATTTCGCCTACGCCAATGTTTTCATCCACTGGTAGATCATAGTGAACAAAGTCCTGAAAAATCACTCCTACAGCGCTGCGCAGGGAGGCAAGTTCATATTCGCGCAAATCCACTCCATCCAGCAGGATACGGCCTTCCGTGGGATCATAAAGGCGGGCCAGCAGCTTGGCCAGTGTAGTCTTGCCTGCGCCATTTTCGCCCACCAGGGCAATTTTCTCTCCGGGCGCAATAGATAGATTCACGTGGTGAAGGGCCCAGCCGCCTTTGCCGGGATATTGAAACCCTACGTCTTCAAACGTCAATCCTTGTCTCAGCGACGAGGGAACGGTTCGTGGGCCGGTTCGTGAGCCGATGGTTGGTTGCAATTCAAAGAACTCAAAAAGATCGCGGACGTAAAGGCCCTGTTCATAGACATTGCTTACTGAGAGAAGCAGACGCTCAGTGGCGGCGCGGCAGCGCAGGAATGATGCCGCAAGAAACGTCAGGGTGCCAATGGTGATGATGCCGTAAAACGCGCGCCATAGAATAAGGATGTAGCCGGTGTAATATCCCGCTAGTCCCAGCCATGCCAGCAAGATTGAGGCCATCCCTTTGCGAAGGGCCAGGCGGCTGTTGGCCTCATGCAGGTGAGCAGCAAGCCTGTGATAGCGGCCCAGCAACCAGTTGGACAATCCAAACACCTGGACTTCCTTTGCGGTCTTATCACTCGCGCCCAGATAGCGCAGATAATCCAGCTGCCGGCGTTCCGGAGTCATGCGGTACAACAACAGATATTCCAGGGTGCTGAAGTGCACTTCGCCAAGAAAGCCGGGCACGATGGCCACAATCAGTAGCAAGAGCAGCCAGGGACTATAAAAGAGGATCGCCGAGGCAAGGGAAACCAGGGTCACGGAGTCCTGTCCTAAAGTCAGCAACTGCGTCAGCAGGCCGATGCGTCCGGTGGTTTGCCGCTGCGCCCTCTCCAGCCGGTCAAAAAACGCGGGGTCTTCAAAATGGTGGAGATCAAGTGAACCGGCATGGGCAATGAGTTTTTCATTGATCCGGTTGGCGCAAAGATCGCCAAAAAGAGCTTCCACGGCGGCAGAGCTCCTGTCCAACACCTCTCCCACCGCGACAATCGCGAGTTCCACAGCCACCAGGAGCCACAATCGCGAAATGTTGGGCCGGCCCATTCGCGCGGTTACAACCGCGTCAATGATCAATTTGGCCACCCATAGCGTGGCAATAGGAACTCCAGCCCGGAGCAAGCGCAGCAACACCGTGGCCGAGGCATATCCGCGGTGCGTTTGCCATGCCAGGTGAAGGAATTGGCGAACCGGACGGAGCACGCCGAATTTTTCGCGCCACGTGGATACACCTCCGCCTGAGGACTGGCGAGGCTTTTGCAGCGTTGGCGACAAGGATGGCAAGGCGTTTGTATTGTAATCCTCATGCCGGACCAGATGATTAGAGGGATTTGGAGTGGCTCAGTAGCCGCTACCGGAGCGGTTTTGTCCATCGCTCAGCAAAAACGTGTTCCAATTTTCGAATGGCGGGCGACTACTGACTTACCCCGAGCATGTTGGTAACAACGATTACAACTTAAGTGCAAACTTTTATCCTGTCACGCTTTGGTGTGAGCTAAAAACTGCAACAAGATTGCAAACAGTGTCAGTGAATCTGCAAGATTCTTGCATGTAGTCAATCGTAATTAATGTGTGACCAATATGGGTACTTTAATGCAAGCGATTGCAAAGAATCTCAAATATGTTTCTATGTAGATGATTCTACTAGAGTGCCTTTGGCAATCATCGTGCGATAAGACGAACGGGATGTTGAATAGACCTTTCGAAAAAACATTAAAGATAAGGGGAAATTTAGAAATGACATTCACACAGTTCGTTAAGAATCTACATCGTGAAGAATCCGGTCAGGACCTGCTTGAGTACGCGTTGGTTCTGGCTGCGGTCCTCACGGCAGTCGTGGCCGGCTCAGCCAGCCTGGCAAGCGACATCAGCACCGCGCTGACCACCATCAACACAAAAATCCAAACCGCTATCGCCTAAGCCCGAAGCTGTATGGCGCCGGGCAGCACCGGCTTGCGTGGCGCCATTTGCTTCAAACCCGCGTTGGACGGTACTCAGAGATGCGCCTTCATAGGTATTGGTGTCTCTGCGGGACCGGCTATCGAGGCTCACACAATGTTTCCGATTCGCAGGCTATACGCTGCGGTCCAATTTCTTGCCGTTATGAACTTGGCTCAAATCATTCCGACTCTGGCGACTGCAGTCGCGGTGACTGCCGCCATCACTGACGTCCGTGACCGGCGTATACCAAACCGGCTCACGTATCCCGCCATGATCGCCGGTCTTGTGGTGCAAACCGCCGTCCACGGTTGGCGCGGTCTGCTCCTGAGTCTGGCTGGCAGTCTTATCTTTGGCGGTCTTTTTTTGATCTTTCACCTTGTCCGCGCCATGGGTGCGGGCGACGTGAAACTGGCTGCAGCGCTGGGTTGCATCGTTGGCCCGGCAGGTTCCTGGCAGGTGATGTTTGCCACCGCCGTGGCCGGAGGCGCGCTGGCAATAGTAGTGATGATTTTCACCGGCCGTGTGCTGAAGACGCTGCGCAGCACCCTGGCTGTTGTGGGCTTTCATGCGGCCCATGGATTGCGCACCCATCCGGAAGTCAATCTGGATAACCCCGCTGCGGTTCGTCTGCCTTACGGGCTGGCGTTTGCGGCGGGCACACTGTACTGGGCATTTTTAATGCCCATGTGGAGATAACGTTTATGGGAACACGACGGCTCGGTTTTGCTTTGGCTGCTGCACTGGTAATTTCAATCGCCATCACTTCAATCTTTTACGTTCGCGTTACGCGCGCGCAATCTTCCGCAACGCCCTCCACGAGGCGCGTGATTGCGGCCGCAGTCGCCGTGCAGCCGGGTGTTCCGCTTACAGCGGAAAACCTTACAGAGATCAACTGGCCGGTAAATGTGCCGCTGGAAGGACTGATCGAGAAGAAAGAAGATGCAATAGGCCGTGTGCCGATCTATGCCCTGGAGGCCAAAGAGCCTGTGCAGAAGCATGGCCTCGCGTCCAGTGGAAGCTTCGGCCTCTCTGCCAAGATTCCTGACGGCATGCGCGCTACTTCCGTGAAGACCAATGAGGTGATGAACATTGCCGGTTTCATCTTCCCCGGCTCGCATGTAGACGTGCTGGTAACGCTGCGCGGCGAAAACAACGCATCCAGCACCACGCACACCGTGCTGCAGGACGTCCAGGTGCTGGCGACGGGAACCAAGACCGATCCCGATCCCAACGGCAAGCCGGAAAATGTGAGCGTGGTTACGCTGCTGGTCACGCCGGAGGAGTCAGAGAAACTGGCGCTGGCGCAAAGCCAGACCACACAAAACCAGGGCAGCATTCATTTCGTCCTGAGGAACGGCGGCGATGCCGCCCGTCCGAATACGGCTCCTATAGACATGGCTGAGCTGGCCGGAATATCGAAGAAAGTTCCGCAGCCGCTGTTGCACGCAAAGTCGGCGCCTGCGCCAAAGGCGCCTGAACCTTACACAGTGGAAACGGTTTCCGGCGGCAAAGTTACGGTTGCCAAATTTCCGGCAAATGATTGAAACGGGTTCCCGCGGTTAAAAGAGGAGGAGTCATTCTGAAACTCAACGGAACAAAACGGTTTTTATCCACGCTCGGCGGAAGCATTATTCTGTCTCTCGGTCTTTGCCCGGTTGCGATGGCCCAGGGCGCTGTTCCTCCCAGTACCCAACAGCCTGCCACTGCCGGGAAACAATCCGCGGCTGTAGCACCACAAGCGGTGTCCGCCGACAACTTTGCCGGCAATCAAGTCCTTCACATTCTGGTAGGCCACTCGGTTGTTATCCGAACTGACGTCCGCTTGCGGCGTGTGCTGGTCGGCAACCCTGCAGTCGTTACCACGGCTACAACGGCCGCAAATGAATTGGTTGTTACCGCAATTGCATCCGGCAGCAGCAGCGTGGTGCTCTGGCAGGAAGACAACAAATCCCGCATTCTCGAGATATTTGGGGACCTGGACGTATCTCTGCTGCGCGAAGCGGTAGCTCGCGGCTTTCCAGATGAACAGATTCAGGTGGAATCAGAGGAGAACAGGATCGTCTTGACCGGAACGGCAACGGCGGCCCCCATAGCCGACCAGATTCTCAAAATGGCCGCGCCTTTTTCCAAAGAGGTGGTGAACTCGATTCGCATTGCGCTGCCGGGCCGGCAAAAGCAGATATTGCTGAAAGTAAAGTTCGCCCAGGTGGACCGTGGAAAAATGAGCTCCTATGGTTTCAATCTCTTCAGCACGGGGGCTGCCAACACAATTGGCGTCATTGGCACCCAGCAGTTCGCCCCGCCGCAGCTGGTGAAAAACGACAACTCCGGCGGCGGTACCGGTACCGGCACAGGTGTGCCGAGCAG
>JASLFF010000399.1 GCA_030150795.1 Terriglobales bacterium
GGCCTGCAGGATCTGGTGCCACGAGAGCATGATCAATACCGGGAGATAAATGTTATCCACTGCTCCCACAAGGACCACGCTCTTGTTGTGCGGCGTAACATCAAGCAGCTTACGCCTCTGGTCATCGATCCATGACCAGACGGGGCGGCAGAAACCCTTTGTGGTAAGTTGAAATTGCCGGCCATCCGCGAAAGTCAATATTCCACCTCCGAGCCAGTTAGCGCTGAACCTCGCTATTGGCCGGTCTCCGGGCTGCTGGAGAATTTGGGTGCTGCCTAATCCGCTCCGTTGAAATGACCATGATTGGTTTTTAAATTCAGCTCGGCTGGATGATTTCCAGAAGCCAACACGCTGCAATGAACCCAGGATCGGCCCATTGGCTGTTAGCTCATATCTTCCTTTCAAGTTGGATTTTATCCAGGTCAACTGTACGGGAGTTGCAAGTGAAGGTGCGGTGGACATGCTGTGCCTCCTGTCCATTAAGAGACCCAATACATTGCACTTAAAAGCTTATCCATCCACTATTAAAGGAGAATGAAAAATTCATTGACTGATTAAGGCCTTGAAGAATGTGAGAGTTAGGGGGAAGAAACCTTTAACCGATTGGTAGCACCTCGTTCAGTTAATTTTGAGATCCAGAAGCCATCCCTATGGTGTTGTTTGTGGGGACGGCTGCAGTCGCCGGCGCTGGAGCACTCGGTGTTACAGAAGCTACATCAGTTTTTGCGGCCGTTGTACTCTCGCCAAGGTATGCATTCGTAGCGATAAACAGGAACATCGTCACAATTGCCATCCAAATGCACAGCACAACACCATCTTCAAGAAACTGGGTCTTGCCGACTACTGGCAGGTTGGTAAACACTTGCTGGACCGTGGTGGTAATGAATCTGGAAAGCGACTTTATTGCTGATTCTCCGGTGGCGATCCGGCTACTTAAATTTCCCAGACTGATACCGCCAAGAAGACCGCCAAGGGCTGATTGCAGCCTGGGACTGAGGAGTTTGGTTGCCGGGTAAGACAACATGGTTCCGTAGAAAACTCCAAGGACGGCAAGAGGGAGATATGCGTGCGAAGTGGCAAAAGCTATCCATCCCATTACAAAAGTAGAGAGCAGCAAGGACAGGACGATAGCAATGGCTTTGAACCGGCGTGATTGCATCTTGGCGAGCAGCGAAGATGGAAGACGTTTCAGAGCCAAGACCAAAACGTTTTCGAGGAGTGAATAAGACATAGTACCCCCCACGAAATAAGTGGTGATGCTACAGAAGGACGCAGATCAAGCCGATTTCCCTGCAAAGAAAAGATAAGATTTTTCTAAAGGCATGTGCGATATCTGCACCGATCACGCTCGTATGATCGGCTTCCTTTAAGCACTTGGAACAAAGAAGCGAATTACCCAGAAGGTGAGTGCTGCCACCACGGCTGATGCGGGAATCGTCAAGACCCAGGCCCAGACGATGCGTTTGGCCACACCCCAGCGCACGGCGGAAAGGCGCGTAGTGGAACCCACACCGACGATCGCGCCGGTAATGGTGTGCGTGGTACTAACTGGAATACCGTGATAGGCCAGCACGAAGAGCGTGACGGCGCCCGCACCTTCAGCACAAAATCCACCGACGGGACGAAGCTTGGTGATCTTTGATCCCATTGTATGCACGATGCGCCAGCCGCCCATATACGTCCCAAGAGCGATAGCGGCATTCGCGCCAAGAATGATGTACCACTTGTACTCTCCCCATCCGGAGGAGAATTGTGCGGGCGTGAGATACCCGCCGGCAAGCAAGGCCCCCGCGATGATGCCCATGGTCTTTTGCGCGTCATTACCGCCGTGGCCCAGGCTGTAGGCGGCGGCGGAAAGAAGCTGGAGTTTACGAAAAAGCTTGTCCACAGTGCGTGGCGCGGCGCTTTTAAAGATCCAGGAAACAGCGACCATGAGCCCGAGTCCCAGAATCAGACCGATCAGCGGCGCCAAGACGATGAAGATCAAGGTGGACATCCACTTTTCACCCAAACCGGGAATGGTGCCGATGATTGGCCAATGCAATTTGGGCTCCCGCACAAGAACGTTCCAGCCCGCGCGGGCGATAGCAGCGCCCGCCAGACCGCCGATCAGCGCATGTGAAGACGAGGTCGGCAGGCCCCACCACCAAGTGAGAAGGTCCCAGATAATGGCACCGACAAGCGCCGAGAGAATTACATATTGCGTTGCTTGATGCGGGTCAACGAGACCACCGGCAATGGTCTTGGCAACGGCTGTTCCAAAGACGAACGCGGCAACAAAGTTGAAGAACGCTGCCCAGATAACGGCAAGCCGAGGAGAGAGCACCCGCGTGGAAACGACGGTAGCGATGCTATTGGCGGCGTCATGGAAGCCGTTGATGAAGTCGAAAGAAAGAGCGATCAGAATGGTGACTGCAACCAACAATCCGCTCAGATGCACTTGACTATTCCTTTATGTCCCTTCGCTCCAAACCGCTTTAAGATCTTTCCTACAGTGTTCATCAATTCAGCCCTGATATGAAGCGGCTCGGCGCGTGGTCGGCCTCGCCGCATGTCTTTACATCATGTCGCTTCGCTCCAAACCGCTTTAAAATCTTTCCTGTTTCAGATCGATAAGCCTTGATGCGAGCGGCTCGGTGCTTGATCGGCTTTACCGTATGCTCCGCTGTCAGGAAGTATCTGCTTCGGGCCATCTTTACGCGCTCTTGAGAACCACGCCTTCCAAGACATTGGCCGCGTCTTCAGCCTTGTCCGTGGCGGTCTCAAGGACCTCATAGAGTTCTTTGAGCTTGATCAGGGAAATAGGATCTTTTTCCTTTTCAAAGAGGACGGCAATCGCCGCGCGGGCTATGCCGTCGGCCTCATTTTCCAGCCGGTTGATTTCAACGCAATTTTCCAGCACGTTGTCATGCTTTTTGCCCAGGCGCGCCAGCGCGTCAGTAAGCTGGTCGGCCTGCTTGACGACGATTCCCGCGAGCAATGAAGCAGCCGGAGGAGCGCTGGTGATCTTGTACATAATGAGCCGAACACCGGCAGCGTAGATGAAATCGAGAACGTCGTCTAGCGAGGAGGCCAGGCGATAAATGTCTTCGCGATCAAACGGTGTAATGAAAGTTTGATTGAGCTTGGTGAGAATATTGTGGGTCATGTCGTCGCCGCGGTGCTCTATGTCCTTGAGCTGCTGCACGCGAGCGTCAACATCTTTGAAATCTTCCAGTGTCTGTTTGAGCAGACGAGCGCCGTCGCCCAGGTTGCTGGCCATTTCAGCGAACATATCGAAGAACTTTGTGTCTCTAGGGACGAGGCGGACCATGTAAGCGGGAGTTCTCCTGCGCAATTGTTAAGGAGCTGTTAAAGTCAACCGAGAAATATCGCATGCAGCCAGCAATCAGGTCAAACTTCCAGATGTCGGCTGTAAAACTGCCCGCGCCCGTTGAAATAGTCGGCGCAATGCACGCATCAGGTAACGAATAGCCAGAATTGCCAACACCAGACATATCGCTACGACGATGCCGGCCATGATCGGATGCCGGGTTGCAAACCATGTAAGGGAAATGGCTGCAATGTCTTCCAAAAGACTTAAAGCGATGTTGGAGAAGGGCTCAGGAGAGGGCGTCACCGCGGTACGCACGGCGATCTTGCTTCCGTGCGCAGCCAAAGCAATGACCCCACCTAATGCAGCGACGGCCATTTGCAGTGCAGGAGAAAGATGTTGGGCGGCTCCATAAGACAGCAGCGTGGCGACAGGCACCTTCACAAAAGTGCCCAGGGCATTCCAGATGAGATTGAAGACAGGGACCTTGTCGGCAATAAACTCTAGCCCAAAAAGCACGGCACAGACAATGATCACAGGCCATGATCCAAGCATGTGCAGCGCGGATGGCAATTGAAAGGCGTGAGCGTGAGAAAGCAGACCCAAGGTTGCAAC
>JASLFF010000135.1 GCA_030150795.1 Terriglobales bacterium
GATGTACCGTCAATTCCGCATAGCGTGATTCCACATCTTCCATGCTGGCATCCAGAACGATCCGCCCGCGATCCATAAACATAAGATCGGTGAGCACGTGCTGCAGTTCTTCCACCTGGTGCGTGGTGACCACAATGGTACGGTTGCGATCGAAGTAATCATTGAGCAGCGAATCGTAAAATTGCTTGCGATAGAGAAGGTCGAGGCCAAGGGTGGGCTCATCCAGCACCAGCAATTTCGCGTCAATGGCCATCACGAGGGCGAGATGCAGTTGAGCCACCATGCCTTTTGATAGTTGCTTGACTTTGCGGTCGCGTCCGATGGTGGTTTTCGCAAGAAAAGCCTCTGCTTTTGCGCGATCAAACCGAGGATGAACGCCGGCAACGTAGTCGAGCGCCTGGGAGACGCGGAGCCAGCGCGGCAGCACGGCGACATCGGCAATGAAGCAGACATCGCGCATGAGCTGGTCGCGTTCGGTCCAGGGGTTACGGCTCAGCACTCTCAGCTCTCCCTGATAAGGCGTGAGGCCCAGAATCGCGTTCAGCGCTGTTGTCTTGCCCGCGCCATTGGGACCGATAATGCCGAGGATGCGGCCCTCTTCCACTCGCAGATTGATGCCATCGAGCGCGATGGTTTTTCCAAACGATTTGCGGAGACCGCGAGCGTCTATGCAGGCCATAGCTTCAGCGCTCCTCTTCAGAAAGTTTTGGGCCAGAAGATTTTGAACTGGCAGGATTTGATTGGGCGGGGTTCGATGGCGCGGAATCCGGAGACGGTTTTGCGCCGTTCAGAAGATCTTCCGCCGTGAGGCCGAGCCGCTGAATGTTGGCGTGAATGCGAGGCCATTCGTCGGCAAGAAATTTCTGCCGCTCGCCCTGCAGCAAAAGATCGCGCGCCCCGGCATTGATGAACATGCCAAGGCCGCGCCGGGTTTCGACCAGGCCATCGTCCACCAGTTGCTGATAGCCTTTGAGGACCGTGAGCGGATTGACACGATATTCGGCGGCAACGGTGCGCACCGATGGCAGCGGATCGCCCTCTTTGAGGACGCCATCCAGGATCATCGCAACGACCCGGTCGCGAAGCTGGCGGTAAATCGGCTGGCTGTCATTCCACTCACGGTCCATCAGGTTTTCCAGTTTCCTCTAGCGTGCGGAAGCCGTTTGCTGTGGTACACGCTGCAGGTCAATGTGCGCTTGCATTGGCTTGTCACCGGGCATCAGGTAAGTCCAATCTTCAGTGTGATGATTGGCGTCAATAATGGTGAACACCGCATGGTCCATGTGTCCATATTTGGTGCCGCCGGCGACATCGACAAAATCAAACTCAATGGTGTTACCGTCGGGCGAGACGCGGGCCGCCATACGCGGACGGTTTCCGGCGTCACAAAAATGCGTCAGCATCAGGCGATCGCCATCCAGATAAAACATGGTGATAGGGTGGTCGGGATCTTTTTTAGGACTGGCGGTTTTTGCTTTGCCCATCATCTCATGCTTGAGCGCGTTGCCACTGGAAGTGACGTCCAGGTTAATTCGCATGATGTCAGGCATGTCTGGCACAGGCGGGTTTGTTGTTCCGTGGCCTTCCCATGTCCCGGCGAGGGTTTTAAGTTTGTCGAAAGATTTTTGCGCGTCGGACTTTGGTGCGTCAGACTGGGCAGCATGCTTGTGCTCGTCGGCCTGGGCAAAGGCCATCGCGGCAAGCGATAACACAGCAAGGGAAAGCATAATGCGAAGCGGTTTCATCTTGAATCTCCTTCAAAGCGGCTGGGCCGCTGTACAGTGTTATAGTTAACTATAACACTAATACATGTCAAGCGAATTTTGAGTTAGGCTCGTTAAGCTCATGGGTGTAAAGGAGATATAAATCACATCGAGCATTATTCGGCTTGAGTCCTCAACGCCAGGTAGTCATCTATGTAGGCATGGCAACCTTGACTGAATTCAAGCTGGATAAGACTGTGGCAGTCCTTACACGCACTCCCGCTGCACTGGATGCGCTGTTGCGCGGGCTGCCCGAAAGCTGGGTGCGCAGCAACGAAGGCAAAGATACCTGGAGCGCATTCGACATTGTGGGCCACCTGATTGTTGGGGAGCGCACCGACTGGATGGCGCGGGTCCGCGTGATTCTGGAACACGGCGAAGCGCGCCCATTTGATCCGTTTGACCGCTTTGCGCAATCGAAAGAGAGTCACAACAAGGCGCTGGAGCAACTCTTGGACGATTTCGCCCGCCTGCGCAGGGAAAATGTGGCCGCGCTGCAGGCGCTGAATTTACAGCCCGAAGATTTGAGCCGGCGAGGAAGGCATCCGGCGCTGGGAGTTGTGACGCTCCAACAACTTCTGGCGACCTGGGCCGTTCACGATCTTACTCATGTGCATCAACTGTCCCGCGTGATGGCCCACCAGTATCGTGACGCAGTGGGTCCATGGAGCGCGTATCTGGGCGTGCTGCAGTGTGGTGGTCATAGCTCTCCATAGGATTGTGCGCGCTCCGCTGCATTGCGTCCCAGCAAGCCAAAACCGGGCCACCCACCACGCGAAAACCACGCGTGCTGGGGCCGGGCTTGCTGGGAGCAGCTGCGCGCGGGGCCTGCGGCGCAAGGAATTGTTTTTTTAGCGCTTTACCCGTCCTTGCGGCTTCGCGGCGCGCCTCCGGCGCTGAGTAATTTGGTTTTTTGCGTTTTGCCGACCCGAGAATTCATCGTTGTGCAGAGTGAAAGATTTTGGCCGGCTCATGCGTGGCTGCAGCGGAGCCGATCCCTCACCCGCTCCGGTGCGGCCATCGGGACGAAGATGGCAACGGCAAAGCAGAAGGAAGGTGTTTGGTCCAGCAACGGGCGCGCGGGATTCGGGACGGCATCTCGAGAGGGAGGGAGTCTGGAAGGAGCGATGCGTTTTGGCGAGGGCGGGGGAAATTTGCTCTGGTAGAACTCCTGGATACGACATGGCACGGGGACAAGGTGCGAGGATCCCTCCAGTCAACCTACATCCTCCTCGGCTTTTCGCTCAGGGTCGTTCGGTCTTCGGTCGGGATGAACAGGGGGATGGAGTTATCGAAAAAACGGCAGCATCGGTTTGAGCCTTCCTCGGCCACAACCTCAGGGGCTGAAGCCCGGTGTTATCAAGCTCTAACCGCAGACATAAATGTCTGCTCCACCCCGTGATTCGGGACTGTTTTCCTTCATTCCCGAAAGCAAGATCACATCGCTCCCCGCAAGCTGCTGCAGATCGAGCTGGCCAAAAAAGAAGCAAACATTTGCGGCAGAGTCCGCTGCATGCAATGCCATTGGCCTCTTCGCCAGAAGTCTCTGGAATGGGGCAGGTCAAGTGCGTTGGTAGAACTCCCTGATGCGGCATGGGAGAGGACAAAATGTCGGGGTCCCTCAACATCAGCCTCACATCCCCTTCGGATTCGCTCAGGCTCGTTCGGGCTCGGTCGGGATGACAGGGGTAAATTGGGTGAATAACAGTGAAATATCTATTGACATTATGTGAACATTTATATATAAGTGTGTCATGGCAGATGAAACTGCGTTGAAAATGTATGAGTCCGCTCGGAATAGGCTGCGGGAGCTGCTGCGGCAGGAAGCCGAGATCAAGGAACAGATTTCACACTGGGGCCCGATTGTAGAGCAGCTTGCTCGCCTGACAGGTGAAACGCTAGATCCGGATATTGCCAGCCGAATCAATGAGTTAAAGCAAGCGGAAGCCGGCGGAGCGGGAGCCGCTGGGGCCGGGCAGGAGATGGGGCTGACGGAGGCCATCCGGTGGGTTTTCCGGCAGCCGCTTATGCTGCCGCTGACGCCGACCCAGGTAAGAGATCGCATGGCTGAAATGGGGTACGACCTGAGCAAGTACAAGCATGAGATGCCTCCGATTCACAACACGTTAAAGAGGATGAAAGAGGCGGGCGAGATCAAAGAGGTCGAGGCCGTGGGCGGGTTCGGGGGGAAGGCATTTATAAGCGGGAAGTAAAAGCTCAACCACAAAGTACACAAAGGAACACAAAGGAAAAGTCGAAAGAATTTACCGCAAAGGACGCTAAGGAACGCAAAGGGAACCAAACTTCCAATCTTGTGAGCGACGAAAATGAACAGCCAAGACACCACGAGCCAGAACGCGACCAATCTGAGCGCAAGCAAAAAAGCAAGCAAAGAAGAGATCATCGCCGCGATACAGCAATGCGCGACAAAGCTGGGGCATGTGCCGAGCCAGGAGGAGCTGAAAAGCGAAACCGGAATTTACGGAAAGATTTTTGCCCGCCATTTTGGCAACTATACCAAGGCGCTCCGGGCCAGCGGATTTGAAGGCCGCGGCGCCG
>JASLFF010000835.1 GCA_030150795.1 Terriglobales bacterium
CGTCGGGAAAAGGCCTTACATGGAATGCCATGGGGCTGCCTTGCCAGCGCACTTCGCCCACAGCCCCATGTACTGCAATGGGATGGGTGCAGCACCTGCAACTGCTACGCGCGAATGGTGGCGTGATGTATGCCGCCGTCACCGTAAGCCCCACAGGCAGAGTCAAGGTCTGGACATTTATTCCTTCAGGAAACGGAAACGGTACGTGGCTTTAGAACACTATATGAGTGCTGATCGCCAAATACGGGGAGCCGAAACGGCAAAGATGTCGCGTGGATTCAGCCTCATTGAAGTAACAATCGCCATGGCAGTCCTATCCGTTGGACTGCTGGGCGGTATTGCTGTGATTGCTGTCGCGAACGCGAATGATGCGCGGTCCAAGTTGCATTCCACAACCATAATGCTGGCACAAAGCACCATGGAAAAGATTGTGGCCATCCCCAAAAATACCGCGAACACCCAAACCACGCTCACAGACTGCGGAGGGACACCTCACACCATTGAGACCGCTGTGCCTGCCGCGGGTAATAGCCCTGCGTTGATTAACACCGGAGCTTTTGCTGGAAGCATAGACTTCTCGCAGCCAACTGTACTTAATTATTCAATGGTTTATGTAACATGTTCGACGGGCGGAAATGTTGGATACGATGTCCGCTGGAGAATTGATCCGGGTTCAACACCTGGCACACAGATGGTAACCGTTAGCGCCAAGCCACTCGTTACTGTGGGCGCGGCGCAGTTTACGTTGCCGTACACGCTTCATCAATCAAGGGGGAGCTTCTGATGATGGCATCCTCCCCTCGCTTACTTAGAAGCCCTAACGCAAAAAACAGGGCAACGGCAGGCTTTACCCTTATAGAAATGCTGATCAGCTTGGCGATTCTGGTTACAGTCACCGGTGCGGTATTCGAGCAGATTAACTCGATGCAGAAAAAATCAGCCTCAGAAGCGGTGAATGTGGATTTGACCCAGCAATCGCGGGATTTCATCAACCAGACTGTGCGTGACTTGCACATGGCAGGATTTCCTGGTCCCGGCATGTACTCAAATCCAGTGGTTCGTCCTTCTCTGGTGGCTAACAGGCTGGTAAGGGTTTCGCCAACTGAAATTCTGATGGAAGGCGACGTGAACAATGACGGCACCGTTCAGAGCGTAGACATCCTTTATGTGGCAAGCGACCCGAATGATCCCAACTGCCCGTGCATCCGCAGAAGCGCACAGCCCAAGATAGATGCAGACTCGTTCAGCCAGCCGACCAATCTCTTTTATACCGAAACGCAGCAGGTATTTCCTCCCGGCACGGCAGCAGGCCAATCCGGTGAAGATTTATTCGCGTACTACGACCAGAATGGAAATCCGGTGGATCTGAGCACAGGCGCCGATATATCTACGCAAAATGGCATCGCAAATTTAGCGGCAATCAAGACGGTAAAAATCAATCTTAGTTTGCTTACGAACCAGCGCGATCCGGTAACAGGCAATTTCCTGCGCACGTCAATGTCGGCAAGTTCAAGGCTGAGTTATTAATGGCAAAGATCATCTCCAGAATGATGAAGCGCGACGAACGAGGGATGGCCCTGCTGGTGTCCTTGTTCGCGCTCTTGCTGCTCTCTGGCATCGGTCTGTGCATGGTTCTCGCGTCAACCACCGAAACACGAATTGACGCGAATTATGGCGGCAGCCTGCGCTCCTATTACGCAGCCCATTCCGGTCTGGAAGAAGTGCGCGACAGGATCAGTTATCCTTCGACAACCTTATCGACCGGACTGGCTGACAGTTTGCCCAAGGACATTGCGGGTAACCCCGGCGGCGTGTTGTATGTGCTGAACCCTGTTGGCGGCGAGACGGTAGATCCGACTGATCCCACCAGCCCGTACTTCGACGTCCAGCTCTGCCATGATTACAACTCAGGGGTGATTATTCGAGACTCCAGGTGCACAGCGGTTCCAGCTACGACGCAATGGATGAAGCCCTCGCAACTTGCCGCTCCGCCAGCTTCTCCTGCTGCGGTCCCGCCAGGCTACAAATGGGTGCGCATCAACATGAAAACAAACCGGATCGCCGCGCCTTATTTTGTTGACCAGATAGGTGACCCCGCGACGCTGGACACGCGCGTTTGCTGGGATGGCAAGACCGAACAGCTCTCCCCCGGTGGCGCCACTCCTGCTTGCGACGCCAACGGAATGCAGACGGTTTATATGCTCACTTCCCTGGCTCTGGCGCAGGGCACGCGGAACTTGTCGCGCGCTGAGATAGTGGGCTCATCGATCCGTCCGCCGGGTGCCATCACCATGGATGTTGGCAGTTCCACCAGCGCTACCCCGATTCCGGCAACTTTTGCCCTACCGCCAACTTCTAATCTTGCGCTGATTCCCACAACAAGCATTGATGGACGGCCCCATGACATTAACGGAGCGGCTTCCAGCGCTTGTTCCCCGGTGGCAGCACTGGCCAGTAACACATCGCAGGGCACCTCTTCTTTGCAAAATGGCCTGAATAATCTTCGCCTCGCCATTGTGAATGCGGCTAATAGTTCCTGCAATGCCGATGGCAGCAGCGTTTCCGCAAGCAATCCTTGCACGCCACCGCTGGCTTGGGTACGCGGAACAGGAGCAAGCCCGCGATTCACGACCTCGACCGTTTCAGCAGCGCCCACGCCTACGCCTGTGCCGATGCCCTCGCCCACGCCGACTCCTTTCTCGAGCAGCAATAGCGGCAGCAACAGCCACGATGGACACGGAGGCGATCACGAAGCGACCCCGACGCCTACGCCCACTCCTACTCCTACACCCACTCCGGCACCTACGCCAATACCTACAGGCGACTGCAGCACAGGGTCCCAGAGTTGCTACACAAACCTGGATCTGTCGTCGCCAATGCTCAATTCGACTCCACTGTTTGTGGGAAATCCAGGGAACTCAGGCGATTCGGCGGTCTATCAATCGCAAACGCCCAATGTTGTGGCAAATGAGAACCGGGCAGTGCTTGACTATATCGCCTCCCGCAAGGCGTCTAACACCAACTACTATGAGCTTGCATCCACCAGCCTGAATCCAGCCCAAACCTACGGCTCTTCGACTCAACCCGTGGTGCTGATCATCACCGATAGCAGCCTGAAGCTGCTGAATACCAGCCTCACTGGGTTCGGAATCCTGCAGGTACCCAATGATTTCGAAATTCAAAGCTCCAACCTGCAGTGGACAGGAATTGTGATGGTGCGATCCTCATCCGGGCAATTCCTGATTAGCACAGGAGCGACGGGAAACATTAACGGAGCGTTGATGCTGCAAGCGGGGAACCAATTCGCACTAAACACCAGCAATGCAGGGGCTTCTTTTAAGATTACCTACAGTTGTGACGCCATTGATGTTGCCATGGGCAACCAGCCACTGAAAGTCGTTTCCCGGACCGAAACTTCCTACTAAGCGCCTATGCGTCTAAGCGCGGACCCGTCCGCGCAGCACCCGTGCCGGCAGGAAAATAATAGCTTGCACCAACGCCAGCACTCCGCCCACAGCAATGCCCACAATCCGAAATGGCAACAGCACCAGCCAGACGAACGGATAAAGCACCAACGCCAGCAGGGCCAGCGGCCAGCACATTACCAGCAGGATGCACCAAAGCAAAAAACTGAACATAAGCCCCTCTGAACATCTATACGAAACTGCTCATGGTCCGGTTCCCGCATTTATCAGATCACATACAGCCGT
>JASLFF010000426.1 GCA_030150795.1 Terriglobales bacterium
AGGCATTATTGATGTGCATGCGCGTGAAATTCTGGATTCGCGCGGTAATCCCACGGTGGAAGCGGAAGTAACTCTCAATGACGGGTCCATGGGCCGCGCTGCGGTCCCCAGCGGTGCTTCCACCGGTGAACATGAAGCAGTTGAGCTGCGTGATGGCGATCCGCAACGCTATTTGGGCAAAGGCGTGCAGAACGCGGTTGAAAATGTGAACCTGAAAATCGCTGATGCCTTGCAGGGGCTGGACGCATCGGACCAGCGCCGCATCGATGACACCATGATCGAGCTGGACGGCACACCTAACAAAGCAAAGCTGGGCGCAAACTCCATTCTCGCCGTATCCATGGCCTGCGCCCGCGCCAGTGCGAATGCCATGAAGACGCCGCTGTATCGCTACCTTGGAGGCGTGAGCGCCAGCGTTCTGCCTGTTCCCATGATGAACATTTTGAATGGCGGGGCGCATGCCGATAGCAACGTGGATTTCCAGGAATTCATGGCCATGCCCGTGGGCGCAGAGACTTTTTCTGAAGCGCTGCAATGGGGCGCAGAAATTTTTCACACGCTCAAGTCTGTTCTGAAGAAGCGCGGTTATAACACCGCAGTCGGCGACGAAGGCGGCTTTGCTCCATCGCTCAAAGCCAATGTTGAGGCCATTGAGTTGATACTTGAAGCCATGCAGCAGGCGGGCTTCCGCGCCGGAGTCGACGTTTCCATCGCGCTGGATCCAGCGGCCAGTGAGTTCTTTGATAAAGCAACCGGTAAATACGTTTTCAAGAAGTCAGATAAATCGGTTAAGTCGTCGGAAGAGATGGTTGCTTTCTGGGCTGACTGGGTGCGGCAATATCCAATCGTTTCCATTGAAGATGGCCTTGCCGAGGATGACTGGAAAGGCTGGCGGCTGATGACAGACGAAATGGGCGACAAGATCCAGCTTGTAGGCGACGATCTTTTTGTTACCAACACAGAGCGCCTCAGCCGCGGCATTGACGAAGGCATTGCAAATTCCATTCTCATCAAGGTCAATCAGATTGGCAGCGTGAGTGAAACTCTGGACGCGATTGACATGGCGCGGCGGAACGCATACACGGCGGTGATTTCGCATCGCTCCGGCGAAACGGAAGATACGTTTATTGCCGACCTTGCAGTGGCCACTGGCGCTGGCCAGATCAAGACCGGATCGGCATCGCGCACTGATCGCATAGCAAAATATAACCAGCTTCTGCGCATTGAAGAAGAGTTGGGCGAAGGCGCACGTTTTCTTGGCCTGGAAGCGCTCAACTATGACTCAAGCGCGGACAAGGCAGGCGCTTAAGTAAGTTGCGGCATCTGCCCACGTGAGGGGATAACACTTTTCATGGACTGGCGTGGACAAGAGTGGGCACTTTTATCGTCCGCGATCTGACCGTTGAGCCTGCAAAAATCTGCAAGTTTCTGGAGACAGATAAGAAGAACTCTGCGTGGCGGTCTTTCAGGCTAGCTGTTGAAAATCTCTTCCGCCGGCAAGGGTATAATCTAATTTCCAGCATGAGTTATCAAGTTCTAGCGCGCAAGTACCGGCCGCAACGTTTTTCTGAGGTGATTGGGCAGGAACACGTAACCCGTACCCTGAAAAACGCCATCGAGCAGCAGCGCATTGCGCACGGTTATATTTTCAGCGGCCATCGTGGCATCGGCAAAACCACTATCGCGCGCATTCTGGCAATGGCGCTGAATTGCCGTGGCGTTGATGGCAAAGCGGACAAGCCGACGCCAGAGCCCTGCGGCGTATGCGAGTCATGCGTGGAAGTCCGCGCAGGAAGCTCCGTGGACGTGATTGAGATTGACGCCGCGACGAACCGAGGTATTGACGAGATCCGGGAACTGCGCGATGCAGCGCGTTATCGCCCGGCGCGGGACCGGTTCAAAATTTACATCCTTGACGAAGCACACCAGATTACCGATGCCGCTTTCAATGCGCTGCTCAAGACGCTGGAAGAACCGCCGCCACACATCATCTTTATGATGGCCACCACGCAGGCCGAGGATATTCCGCAGACGATCCGCTCGCGCTGCCAGCACTTCAGTTTTCACGCGGTAAAGTTCGATGAGATCGTGAGCCAGCTCGGAGCGATTGCCGCTAAAGAGAATATTCAGACGGATGATCAAGCGCTGGCCGTGCTGGCCGAGGCCGGCGATGGCTCCATGCGCGACGCTCTCTCCATCATGGACCAGGCGATTGCGTGCTGCGGCGCCAAGCTTAGCGGCGAGCTGGTGCGCAATCTGGTCGGGAATGTAGGCTCTGAGGTTTTTGAAGACTTGATGGGCACCGTGGAGCGCGGTTCCAGTGAAGAAGCCTTGCGCACACTCGACCGGCTGATGACGGAAGGACACAATCCGGCGCACTTCGCCCGGCAGTTGGTGAGGTTCCTGCGCAATACGGTGGTAGCCAAAGTCGCGGGAGATAATTCGGCGCTGCTGCAAATCTCATCGGATGAGCGGGCGCGCGTGGGACGCGTTGCCAGCCAGTTTTCTGAAGAAGAGCTGGCGCGGTTTCTCCAGATCATGCTTCGCACCTTCGACGAGCTGGGATACCGGCAGGAGCAAAGATTTCATCTTGAGCTGGGTGTGCTGAAGCTGGTGCATGCGCAGCGCATCCTTCCGCTGGAACAGATACTAAGCCAGGTCGGCGCAGAGAACCAGAAAACTCCGGATGCGCAACGGTTACCGGCAGCCCGGCCTACGCCCGTGAGTGCGTCATCGACGGCGGCGCCAGGGTTAAGCGCAACTCCCCGTCAGCAAAGTCCGGTATCGCCGTTTGAAGCAGACCGTGCGCGCAAAGGCCGCAGCTTTGATCCGGAAATGTCTGCCGCGCCAGCGGCGGCCCAAATACAAACGTCGGCAACAGCTACGGCTGTAGCGGTGGAAGAGCCGCAGACAAGTGAAGATCCGGGCACGGTTCTGGGGCATATAGTCGTTGCTCTAGAGAAAAGCCCCGGAGGCGACAATCTGGCATCTACGCTGGCCGAAGGCTCTGCTGCGATTCAGGGCAACGAACTGGTGATAACGGTGGCGCGTCCGCAATCGGTGATTCCGTTCATTATGAACGCTGAGCAACGGCAGATTGCCACGGCGGCGGCTACTTCAGCAGCAGGCCGGACGTTAAAAGTTACGATTATCGGCGGAGCTAAGCCAGACGCAAACGGTTCTGCGGCAGCCTTGGTGCGTCCGCGCAACGGAGCCAGCGCGCGCAGCCGCGCGGCAGAAGACCCGATCGTACAGCGCATGCGCGAAAAATTTGGCGCAGAAATTCGCACGGTGATCGACCATCGCGACAAAAACTAGGAGAAGCTATGGGCGGATTTAACTCACGCCAATTTCAAGAAATGTTGGAAAACGCACAGAAGCAGGCACAGGACCTGCAGAGCAAGATGAAGCAGACTGTAGTCGAGGCTTCTTCAGGAGGCGGGACCGTCACCATCAGGATGAATGGACAGAAGCAGGTACTGGAGACGAGGATCGATCCTGAAGCGGTGAAAGCCGGCGACGTGGAAATGCTGCAAGACCTTGTGACCGCGGCTGTGAACGCGGCAGGGCAGAAAGTGGATGAAGCGATGCAGTCGACCGTGGGCGGCATGCTGGGCGGAATGGGAATTCCGGGAATTTAGAGGGACCCTGTGTCAAAGTTCGCCGAGCCAATGGCTCGACTGATTGATGAGCTAAAGAAACTTCCGGGTGTTGGCGGCAAAAGCGCCCAGCGCCTGGCATTTTATATTCTGCGCTCAAGCGCCGAGGATGCTGAGGATTTAGCGGCGGCCATCCGCAACCTTAAAGAAAAACTTCATCTTTGCTCCGTATGCAGCAACATCACTGATGTTGATCCTTGCAGCTACTGCACCAGTGCAACGCGAAACCAGCGTCTGGTTTGCGTGGTGGAAGAGCCCACGAATATCGCGTCCATTGAAAAAGCGCGGTTCTATAACGGCGTTTACCACGTTCTTCATGGGGCGATTTCTCCTCTGCACGGTGTTGGGCCGGAGCATTTGCGGATACCTTCACTGATGCGAAGGATTGAGAGCGGCAGCCTGGATGAAGTTATCATCGCTACTAATCCGACGATCGAGGGCGAGGCCACGGCGGTCCATCTTACTGGTTTGCTCAAACGTCCTGGCGTGAAGATCACCCGAATTGCGACCGGTATCCCTGCCGGCAGCGACATTGAATATGCCGATGAAGTGACGATGCTGAAGGCGATGGAAGGCCGAAGAGAGCTATAAGCAGAAACCAGTCAATTTCATCCCACGGTAAGTTGACAGCCAATTTTCTGCTGCTAGACTGACGTTATGGAAATTCACCTGACACCTGAAAAAGAGGCGCTTTTGCGGCAGGTAGCCGCCCGCACCGGGCAGGACGCTGTTCAGGTCGTTCAGGAAGCTGTTGACCGCCTCTTGGATCACGATACCTGGTTTATTCAAGAGGTCGAGAAAGGCCTGTCCCAGGCCGCCAAAGGAGACCTTGTTGAACACGATGAGGTCGTGGCGCGCATCGAAAAGCGGCTGAAAGACAAGCAGTCTCATTCATAATGCGGCTTGTTTGGACAAGCGCAGCCATCGCAGATCTTGAACAAATTTCTGATTACCTGCTTGAAAAGAGTCCGAATCTTGTTACAACCACCATTGAGAGTGTTTTCACAGCTCTCTTATAATAGAACTAAGACAGTTTCCCAGACGCGGCAGGCCGGGCCGCAAAAAAGGGACGCGGGAACTTGTTTTGACTCAATTGCCCTATCTGGTTGTTTATGAGGTCGTGGACCATAGAATCAGGGTGCTGCGTGTGTTGCACGGAGCCCGCCGGTGGCCTGAGTAATTTCGGCATCCATCAGACTCAATCTGCTTTTTAATTCGGCTTAATTTCTTAGCTTTGCCAGCAAATCCTGCGGATGGACCGGTTTTGCCAGGATTTCAAACTCATGGCCCTGGGCGCGGGCTTTTTCCAGCAGATCGGCCGTTGCGGCCTGGCCGGAGAAGAGAAGGATCTTGCATCCTGGCAGCGCCTGGCGGATGCGGATGGCGGCTTCAATACCGTTCATGTCAGGCATGATGACATCGCTGATGATCAAGTCAGGCTTGGTTTCGCGCGCGCGATCCACAGCCGCCGTTCCAGTGTAAACGGCTGAGGCATCGAACCCATTTTGATTGAGAATTATCGCCAGGGTGTCGGCGATAACGCGCTCGTCATCCACCACCAAGACTCGGGGTTTGGAAGGCTGACCATTGGATGTCAATTTGGGAACTCCTATAACGGTAAGATCAGGACCGATTCAATCGACCAAAAACCATTATAACGTGTGGCGGCGTACTACTGTGCTCTTAACAGAGATGCTGGATTTGGCAAAAAAGAGGGCTGGGCCGGGCCAACCTGCGATTCTTTGCCAGCTTCTCACCTGTAACCACATGGAGGGTTTTCAATTTATGCGCAGGACAGCCACGCTCATACTCTTTGCGCTGGTGGCTGGGGCACTGGTCTTTGCTCAGAACCCGCCGGGAACCAACAACACTCCGGTAGCTACTCCACAAACACAAAATCCGCCTGTGCCGAACAATGGAAGTGCACCGGCTACGCATGCATCGCCCGCTGACATGCCACAGGGAAATACTGGACAAGGGGCGGCGAACCCTACGCAGAACGCACCGGCTGCAACCGCTGTGATTGACGAAGTGGGCGCAGGCACGGAAATGCATGCAGCTTTGGATACACCGCTTTCCAGCAAGACTGCAAAGCCGGGTGATCGCTTTACCGCAACTCTGAGTGACCCAGTGCGGGCCAATAACGGCGCAGTCGTGATCCCCGCAGGCGCGCGTGTTGAAGGCGAAGTGGCTGAGTCCGATGATGAAAAGACCCTGGCCGCTCTTAAGGACAAGCCCAAGTTGAGCCTGCGCTTCAGGGACGTAGTCTTGCCGACAGGGCAGACAGTGCCTCTGACAGCAACGTTAGTTTCCGTGCACGATACCAGCAGCAAGAGTCCGAGGAAATCCGTTGCAGAGGGCGGCAAAGATCCAAGTGCCATCGGTGCGGCGTCTGCGCGGAGCCTTGGCGGACCGATCAAAGGCCTGGCCATCGGCACACTTTCCGGCGGAGGCTATGTTGTAGCCACCAACGGTAAAGACGTGCATCTGCCTGCGCAGGCCGTCATGCTTATTCGAGTGGACCAGCCCCTGAGCTGGAACGGAACATCGACGCCATTGCCGAGATAAGTAGAGAGTCGAGATAGCTGAAAAAAATAAATGCCGTCGCCGAGAAGCGACGGCACTGTTATTTAGACCGCATCGAGCCTCCGGCGATTACTCTAACGCCTACGTGCTTTTGTCTTGCGTTCTTTCTGGCGGCGCAGGCGCGCTGCCTCTCTGCGCTGTTTGCGACGGCGCAAAACTTTTTTCTGGCGCGCGACTTCCTCTTCAGAAAACATTGTCCGGCGGCAGTTCTTAAGACCGCAATAGCACGGCGCTTTCTCACCTATGTCCCCATCGAAGAGGTTGTAGTCATAGGTGAGCTCTTCTCCGGCTTCGATGTCGCGCAGGGCCATGATCCATATGCGATTGTCGATTTGGTCGGTCTCGCAGTTTGGATCACAAGTATGGTTCACGAAAGCAGCCATGCCAAAGCCATCAATAATGGTGTCGCCGTCATCCATGGCGAAGAGGTACGTCACTTCTGTATCTGCGTACATGCCTTCGCAAGCCTTAGCGGTGAGCCGAGGTCCGGTATATTCCAGAATGAGCGCGCCTTTTTTGATGGGAGCAGTGGTGTAAACGCCTGCACCGTGTAAGGAGGAAGATTTAACGATAATGGCCATTGATCAACGATTCATCCGCAGAAGAGATGCAGCCCATTGTTACACACGCGCTAACTCAGTTTGCAGCCTAAGTTGCTTTTGACTGCCGTTGCACCGCGCGTTGCAATGTCTTGTCCAGCGCTGCTTTTGCCGTCTGGTAATCCTGGGCGTTGATTTTGCCATTCAATCGGTCTGACTCAAGCTGGAACACTTCTTCTTTCATGGCTTCCATTAGCAACCTGCCACGATCTTGCGGCAGAGCGGCGCCTGCAGTGGCAACAACATTCTGGTTGGAGGTGTAAACAAGGACCCCGCCTGCGGCCAGAAAGAGCGATAACACTCCTAGGAATAGCCACTGACCGGAATGGAGAGGGTCAGGCCGTTCATTGGGCACTCCCAGACCGCCCCCAGGACCGGCGGGCTCTCCACGTCCGCCGCCATTTCCTGGAGCGGACGCTTGTTGCTGCTCATGCGGCATTTCTCCCCTGCCGGATATTGCGAACGCCACTTTCTGTTTAGGGGTTATGTTCTTGGCGACGAAAAAGTTGACACCTTTGAACTGGGGATTCGTGTTTGTTTGATACAGCGCGGTGTCAGTGGCGACGAATTTCATGGAATCAGGCGCTGCCACCATTAATGTTCCGGTTGGAAGATCTGACCGCGGATCAATATCCAGCTTGCCCGAGTATGGGGCCGTATAGATAACATGAAAACGCGTTTGACCCGGCCGAATCGGAAACACGAAGGCGAATTTGTTCTTTTCTCCCGTAGGAATTACCGCCGCTTTCAATTGCGTCTTGCCGGTCTGAACGCTGGATTCCTTGATCGATGCTCCCTCGGGCAGGTAAAACTC
>JASLFF010000836.1 GCA_030150795.1 Terriglobales bacterium
CGCAGCGAAGCTATTGGCTGCAAGTCTCCGCATCTGAGGCAACTTTCGGATTTGATGGTGCAGGCACCGCGATAATTGGGGACGCGGCACGCGCCGCTTTTCATTCCAGCAATCTTCCATTTTCATTTTCCAACGTAGCGATTCAGATTAAACAGTCGTTTCCCGCCCTAGTGGCAAAGCAAGAAGAGTTCTGTTGCGGTCCTCGACAGGGGAATTGAATGCAATATCGGCGTCTTCATTTCGCGTTGCTGTTGATACTTTCCTGGGCTTTTTCTTTGCCAGGAGTCGCCCAGACAGCCACTTATCATCTGCATAAAGAAGCTTCTGCGCTTACGGCTGCCGATGACAAGCTCTTGACGGCCGGCCCTGACGGGACCAGCGTGGCGCTTACGACAGCGCTCACCAGCAAGGCAGCGGGCGAGTACTTGATCAAGGAATTTGAAACACAGGCCGGCGACCCGAACACAGCCGGCGTTATTCCTTCAGGCTCAACGCTCACCTTCAACATATTCATGAGGAAAACCGCTAATACAGGGACGGTATTTCCACGCGCGAAGATCAGGCTTAACAACGCAACCGGAACACTTTTCTGTACGGCCACAGGCACCACGGCGCTTTCAACCACTGTCACCAAGCAGGCAATCAGTTGTACAACCACGGCCAATATCGCCATGGCGGCCACTGACCGTTTTTATCTATGGGTTGGCGTGAATCTTACCGCCACTTCCAGCACAACGTTCAACGGCGAACTTGACATTGAAGGAACGTTGAACGGCAATTTTGATTCAAATGTGGTTCTGCCGCTTGGGTCTGCCGCGCCGACGATTACAAGCCTCACTCCGAACACAGGTGCAGTTGCCACCTCAGTTGTGATTGCCGGAACAAATTTCCGCACGCCGCAAGGAAGCAGCACGGTGAGTTTCAACGGCATTAACTCCACGCCCACGGTCTGGAGCGCCACATCGATTACCGCGCCTGTTCCAACCGGGGCAACCACTGGGCCAGTAGTTGTAACGGTCGGCGGGCAAGCGAGTAATGGATCGACATTTACAGTTACGCCAGCGCCGAATATTTCCAGCCTTGCTCCAAATACAGGAGCGGTGGGTTCAGTTGTAACTATCAGCGGATCGAACTTTGGTCAGACACAGGGCAACGGCGGAGTAAAGTTTGGCACGGTAGCGGCAACAATCACGAGCTGGAGCTCAACAAGCATTGTGAGTACTGTCCCCACCGGCGCTGTGACGGGAAGCGTGGTCGTGACAGCGGCCGGCGGCGTGGCCAGCAACGGAGTTACGTTTACCGTGACTTCAGCGCCAGCAATTACCACCGTGACACCTGCGGCCGGCGGAGGCTTTGGATCATCATTCACGATTACGGGAACAAACTTTGGCGCTACGCAAGGCAATGGCGGAGTAACGCTCAATTCAGTTCCTGCGACGGTGAGCAGCTGGAGCGCTACCAGCATCGTGGCCCAGGTCCCGAGCGGTGTGATGACGGGGAATGTCGTCGTCACGGCGGCAGGTGGGGTTTCGAGCAACGGAGTGATATTCAAGGTGCTTAACCCAGGCGGCGTGGCCATCGATCAGATTATTGTTGCGGACGGCACCACTACATCCACCACACGCGCCACAGCTTCATTTTCGACTTCTGCCACAAATGAGTTGTTGCTGGCGTTTATTTCAAGCGGAAAAGGCACAGCCGCCACAACAACGGTCAGCAGCGTGGCTGGAGCCAGCCTGACCTGGGTGCTGGTGCAGAGAACGAACACGCAGCAAGGCACGGCTGAAATCTGGCGCGCCTTCGCACCCACGGCGCTGAGCAAGGTCACGGTCACAGCAACATTCTCGCAATCGGTGCAGTCGTCCATGACGGTCGTGAGCTTTACCGGAGTAGACACGACGGGAACCAATGGATCCGGCGCAGTTGGCGCGACCGCTACGGCAAACGCAGCCTCAGGTGCTCCTTCGGCAACACTTACGACCACGCGCGCGAATTCGGTGGTGTTTGGCGTTGGTGATGATCCCACAGCGAAAGTGGCAAGAACGCTCGGAACAAACCAGTCGCTGGTCCATCAGCTGCTGTGCAACGTGTCTGGCCAGACGTGCACTTTGTGGGTGCAGCAGGTTCCCACGCTGGTTCCCGCTACTGGCACATCTGTCACGATCAATGACACAGCGCCAACGGCTGATGCTTATAACCTGAGTCTTGTGGAAGTGAAGCAGGCAGCGGTTGCGCCAACCATCACCAGTTTGACTCCCGCGTCAGGACCAATCGGCACGCCAGTCACAATCGCCGGTACAGGATTTGGAACAACGCAGGGTACAAGCACAGTAACTTTCGGCGGTATTTCCGCAACACCCACTAGCTGGAGCAACACGAGTATTGTTGCACCGGTGCCCAGCGGAGTTGCGCTGGGAGCGATTCCGGTGGTGGTTTCCGTGCCCGGCGCAGGAACAAGCAACTCCTTAACTTTCACAGTTGTCTCGCCGCTGGCAGTTTCTCCGGTAATATCGCCCGCGCCGAATGCGAATAACTGGAACAACACAAATGTAACTGTCTCTTACGTTTGCTCAGGCGGCGTGCCGCCGGTGCAGTGTCCTGGTCCGCAAACGGTAACGACTGAAGGGGCGAATCAGATAGTTTCAGCGACCGCCACCGACGCGAACGGTAACCATGCCTCCGCTTCAGTCTCGCTGAACATCGACAAAACAAATCCCGCCATCTCGGCGTCAGTTATTCCGGCCGCGATCAATGGCGTGGTTACTCTGCCGGCGGTTGTATCGTTCACCTGCAGTGACGCTCTTTCCGGCACCGCTAGTTGTCCTGCGTCGATCAATGTAACCACGACCGGAGCAAACGAGAGATTCAACGGCACAGCGACTGACAAAGCTGGTAACTCTTCTTCCACGAGTATTACGTTCAGCGTGCAGCAGACAGCACTTTCCGTGAGCGCCAGCGCAGCTCCCGCGGCAAATGCAGCCGGATGGAACAATACGAACGTTACGATCAGCTACATATGCGCGGGAGGGGTACCCCCGGTTCAATGTCCGGCGACGAATACGGTCACGTTGGAAGGCGCGAGCCAAATCGTCAACGCCACTGCTACCGATGCCGCAGGACAGACAGCCAGCGCCAGCACCACGCTCAGCATTGATAAGACTCCACCGGCAATCACCGCGACAGTCTCGCCTGTACCAGGAGCCAACGGAGTGGTAACTGCGCCAGCGGTCATCACATTTAATTGCTCTGATGGACTTTCGGGCATCGCTGTTTGTCCCACGCCGATCAACGTAACCACGGCGGGCGCCGGACAAGTATTTAATGGCACAGCCACCGATAAAGCAGGGAACACCACATCGACCAGCGTTACGTTGAGCGTGCAGCTAGCGCCGCTATCGATTATTGCCACTCCCGCGCCGCCTCCGAATGCAGCAGGATGGAACAACTCAAATGTAACTGTGTCCTTTGCCTGTGCAGGCGGTGTACCACCGCTGCAATGTCCTGCGTCGCAAACAGTGTCCCTGGAAGGCGCAAATCAAGCAATCAGCGGAACGGTTACAGACGCTGCGGCCCAGACGGCGAGCACCAGCATTTCCATCAATCTGGATAAAACGCCGCCAACCGTTTCGGCCTCCATTTCGCCCGCGCCAGATGCCAACGGGATTGTCAGAGCGATTTCTGCAACCGTAACGTTTACTTGTAGCGATAGTTTATCTGGCGTCGCCATTTGTACGCCGCCAATTACAGTGACGACCGCCGGTCTGCAGACCTTCAGCGTCAATGCCACAGATGTGGCTGGGAACACCGGAACGACGAGTATCCAGTTCAATCTGCAGACGTTCCCGCCGTTGCAAGTTGTCGCGTCAGTTGCACCCGCACCGAATGCGGCCGGATGGAACAACACCCCAGTCACAGTGAG
>JASLFF010000521.1 GCA_030150795.1 Terriglobales bacterium
AAGTGCGTGGGTATCGGATCGAACTAGGGGAGATCGAGGTGGTATTGGGGGAGGTGAGAGGAGTGGGGGAGGTGGCGGTGGTGGTGCGAGAGGAGGAGTCGGGGCAGCGGTTGGTGGCGTACGTGGCAGGGAAGAGAGGAGAGAAGTTGGAGATGGAGGAGTTGAGGAAGGAGGCGAGAAAGAAGCTGCCCGAGTACATGGTGCCGCAGGTGTATGTGGAGGTAGAAGGGCTGCCGTTGACACCGAACGGGAAGCTGGACCGGAAGGGGTTGCCGGCGCCGGTGATGGATGCCTCAGTGAGCAGTACATATCAAGGACCGCGTAATACGACCGAAAAGATGCTATGCGATATTTGGGCGGAACTGCTCGGCCTGCCGGAGGTTGGTATTACGGATAATTTCTTTGAGCTGGGCGGGGATTCAATTCTGGGTATCCAAATGATCGCTCGAGCAAAGAAGAGAGGCTTGAGTTTGGCTCCGAAACATATGTTCGAATACCAGACCGTGGAGAAGCTTGCAGCGATAGCAGGAACTTCTCCACAGATTCAATTGCGCGTTGAGTCAAATACTTTCCAGGCGCCTCTCACTCCGATTCAAATTCAGTTCTTCGAGGACCATCCGGATACACACAACAGCCATATTCAAAGCTTACAACTTGAAACGACCGTGGAGCTTGATAGCACTGCGCTCTCCAAAAGTTTCCAACAACTCCTGTTGCACCACCCTGCTTTGCGGATGAACTTTATTCACGAGAATAAGCAGTGGCGCCAGATGCCTAAAGCTGCCAACCAAACTTGTTTCTCCTTGATTGATCTCTCTGTATTGCCTCAGGGGCAGCGCACAGCAGCATATGACCAGGCTGCCAGAGACCTGATGCAACCTATGGATTTAGCGCAAGGCCCGTTATTGCGCGCTGTCCAGTTTCACTGTGGAACAGGTCGACGCCAGCAACTGTTGATCGCTATCCATCATCTTGTGATCGACGCCCTGTCCTGGCGCATTCTCATGCGCGACTTACAGGAGGCCTATCAAGCTTTTGTTCATAAGCTTGCTATCACACTTGCTCCGGAAGTTACATCTTTTGGAGAGTGGAGCAATGCCTTGGCTTCTCATGCACAATCGGAAGCGCTGCGCGCTGAATTGTCTTATTGGCTGAAAGTTGTCAACGCAGACAACACCATGCTGCACGGTCATGCTGCAAAAAGCAGCGTAGAAAACCCAGAAACGACACTCCAAATGGAATTGGACACTGCGGCCACACAAATGTTGCTCCAAGTAGCGCCAAAGATATATCGGGCACAGATCCGTGAATTTCTTCTGCTGGGAATCTTGGAGGCATTCACACAATTGACTGGAGGACGAAGCCTGCTGATCGACCTTGAAGGGCATGGACGAGAAAAAATCGCAAAGAGCATAGATGTTACGAACACGATCGGGTGGTTTACAGCTATTTTCCCTGTGCTGCTCAAGAAGACGGCAAGTCTTGGACTGGAGCAGCGCATCCAGAGTATTCAACTGGAACTCCGCTCCATTCCCGACAATGGAATCGGATATGGCGCCCTTAGGTACCTGAACAGCGAGACGGCGGAAATTGTGAAAGATCTGCCGCAAGCCACAGTACTGTTCAACTATCTCGGCCAATTCGAAGCGCCAAAAGACGATAATCCGATGTCCTTGCTCCCTGACTACAAATTCTCAGACGCGAAAACAAATCCAGGAAAGAGGACTTACCAATTTGAGGTCAGCGCCGGAGTAATGAACGGGCGATTGTGGACACGTTGGATATATGACGAAAGCTTTCATGATTCCAAGACGGTTCAAAAACTGGCGAACCGCACGGCGAGTGTCTTGACGACGATCGTCGGCGAATGCAAAAAAACAGCTAACTTACCAGGCGAAACGTACTTCAAGCGTTTGACCGACCATCAGCTAAGCAGGGTAATGCGCGAAATAAAAGGTAATTAGGCCCGATGAACAGCCAGCAGATTCAGGCGATCTATCCGCTGACGGCGGCTCAGCAAGGAATGCTGTTTCACACACTGCAAAACCCTGAATCCGGGATCTATTGCATGCAGATCACGTACAAGATTGATGGAACGCTGGATCCGAGGCAGATGGCGCATGCGTGGCGCGCAGTATTTCAACGGCACGAAGTGCTACGAAGCGCGTTTTGTCAGGTTGGCGATTGGTCCCAGGTCATCCTACGTGATGTAAATCCTGCTTTCGGGCTGGCTGATCTCAGAGGGATTCCACGCGAGGGGCAGGAGAATGCGTTGCAAGCATACCGGGCGCATGAACTGCGCAGCGGCTTTGAGTTCACTGCAGCTCCTTTGATGCGATTTGTTCTGGCTCAAACCATGGATTGCTCGTTCGATGCGATCTGGAGCTTCCATCACGCCTTATTGGATGGATGGTCGAGCGCATTGGTATTGCAAGAACTGGCCGCTTGCTACGGGGCCTTTTGCCGGGCAGAGCAACCGGCTTTGCCTGAACCACCTGCGTATAGCGTTTACGCGGCATGGTTAGAGCAACAGGACCACCGGGCTGCCGAGGCTTTCTGGCGTCAGTATCTCAATGGCGTCATTGAGCCGACTCCACTGCCATTTTGTGAGGAGGCGGACAGTGGCAGCCAGTCACTGGACTGTAGAGACGAGAGCGTGTTGTTGACGGAGTTGCTCACCGAAAATCTGCAAAGGATGGCTCGCCGAAACCAGCTTACCTTGAGCACTGTTACCCAGGGCGCCTGGGCAATATTGTTGAGCCGCTACTCTGGTCTTTCAGATGTTATTTTCGGAATCACCGTTGCTGGAAGACCGCCCTTGCTGCCGGGAATCGAGAACATGGTGGGCATGATGATCAACACGCTGCCGATGCGAGTGCGGCATGAGAGAACGGATCGATTGGTTCCATGGCTCCAGACGATTCAGCGGCAGCGTTCGGAAAATCAAGAGTACGAATTTGCATCGTTGGCCGATATTCAGCGTTGCAGCCAGATAGGGCGCGGTACAGCACTGTTTGAAAGTGTTTTTGTCTTCGAAAACTATCCACTGGATGACTTGAGACGTGTTTACGCGCACGCAACGGGCACTCCGTTCCAGGCTCGTGATCTGCGCACCTCCGACAAGTCGAATTATCCACTAGGTCTGGTGGTTGCGCCTGGGGAGCAGATCACACTGAGGATTCCATATCATCGCGGGAAGTTTGCCCCGGCTTTCGTAAGGAGGGTGCTAAGCCATTTGACAGTGTTACTGGAGAGTATGGCGGAAGACCCAAATGGCTTGGTTTCTGATCTTCCTTATCTGACCTCGGCAGAACTCAAACAGATTGTTGATCGGAACAACACAGGCGCGCCCTTCGTGAGCGACAAGAATATTCATGAGTTGTTTGAGGCCCAGGTAGATCGGACGCCGCAAGCTATCGCCGTGGCCTTCAACGAACAACAGGTGACTTATGAATATCTGGATGGCAGAGCGAATCAACTGGCGCGCCATCTGCGCGATTGTGGCGTTGGACCGGAAATTCGCATAGGTCTGTGCGTGGAGCGTGGCCTGGAATTGATGATCGGGTTGCTTGGGATACTGAAGGCCGGTGGCACATATGTACCGCTGGATCCTTCGTATCCGCCAGAACGCTTGGCTTTTATGCTCGAAGACTCCCAAGTGGCAATACTGCTGACGCAGGAGCACTTGCGGGAGCGCATTGCAGTTCACTGTCTATTTGAGTTCTGCCTGGACAGCCACGGCCTGGTGGATGACCAGCAACCAGATCGCCTGCCTGCTACCGCGAGTCCGGAAAACCTGGTCTACGTCACCTACACCTCGGGCTCCACGGGGCAGCCGAAGGGCGTTGCCGTCACTCACAGATGCCTCAGCAATCTTTCCAGTGCGCAGATAAAAGCGTTCGAAATCGATACAAACAGCAGAGTGTTACAGTTTGCATCGATTGGTTTTGATGCGTTTGCTTCTGAGTGGGCTACCGCGCTGCTGGTTGGAGCGTGCTTGGTCGTTACTGAGCGCCAACGTCTCTTGCCCGGAAGCGAGCTCGCAAGATGGCTGGATGAATCTGCCGTGAGTGTGGCTACTTTTCCTCCTTCGCTCCTTGCCCAACTGCCGGCTACGGCTCCATCATTGAGAACTCTGGTTACAGCAGGCGAAAGCTGTCCGACAGAAGTGGCCATGCGTTGGAGTTTCGGACGCCGCATGCTGAACGCGTACGGGCCAACAGAGGTGACAGTTTGCGCGACCATTTCGCGGCCTTTGAAACCCTGCGCAAGAGTGGATATAGGAACACCAATTTCCAACCAACGCGCATATGTGCTGGATGCCAACGGGGAACCTGTTCCGACGGGCGTTACCGGGGAATTGTATGTTAGCGGCATGGGGGTTGCCCGTGGATACCTAAACCGCCCCGCTCTTACTGCGGAGCGATTTTTGCCGGATGTTCTAAGTGGCGAGGCAGGAGCTCGGTGGTATCGAACCGGAGATCATGTGCGCTGGAGAGAGGACGGCAACCTCGAGTTCTTGGGCCGTTTGGACGATCAAGTTAAACTGCGAGGTTTTCGGATCGAGCTTGGCGAGATCGAGTCGGTCATTGCGGGGTATTTCGGTGTACGCCAGACCGCGGTGGTGCTCCGGGGCTCTGATGGCGAAAAGTATTTAGTAGCTTACGTCGTCGCCGAATCCGAAATGAACCTGAACATCGACGCGTTGCGGGCGTATGTGCAGATTAAACTCCCCGACTACATGACGCCGGCCGTTTTTGTGGTACTAGATCGCCTCCCAGTGGCAGCTACTGGCAAAGTAGATCGGAAGGCGCTGCCTGCTCCGGATCAATTGCGAAGCGAATCGGCTCCTGGTGCCTTGCCACCGCGCTTTCCGGTCGAAGAAATGATCTGTGGAATCTGGGCGGAAGTACTGCATTCGGATCGAATCGGAATCGACGAGGACTTCTTCGTGGTAGGCGGACATTCTCTGCTGGCAACACAAGTCATATCGCGCATTCGAGAAGTTCTGGATATAGAGCTACCGTTCAAGACTTTTTTTGAGGGTTGCACGGTGAGACAATTGGGGGCGGCAGTAGAGCAGGCCAGAAACAATGGCAATGCTTGGCCGCCAATTGTGGCGGTGGAACGGAATGAACCATTGCAGCTGTCATATGCGCAACAGCGCTTATGGTTCATCGAGCAGTTGAACCCCTATAGCACACTTCACAACCTGTCATCTGCGGTGCAGTTGCGCGGGAGCCTTAACGTGAAGGCGCTGAAAGGGGCGTTGACCGAAATTTCCCGGCGACACGAAACCTTGCGGACAAGCTTTCGCGTGCTGGGCGGTGAACCAGTACAGCAAATTGCCGGCCCGAAACCGGTGGCTCTGCCGATTATCGATTTGTGCTTGCTGAACGCGAATGGCGAGGCGCAAACGGCAAAGCCGATAGTCGAGGAATGCTCAAACCTTCCGTTTGACCTAGCCGCAGGACCGCTGTTTCAAACGATCCTGATACGGATATCCCAGCATGAGCATGTGTTAATGCTCTGTATGCATCATGCAATCAGCGATGCTTGGTCGGTCGGAATACTTGTACGGGAGTTGAAGACGCTCTACATGGCTTTCTGCCGAGGAGAAAGCTCTCATCTGCCGGAACTTGCCATACAGTACGCTGATTTTGCCGTATGGCAACGGCACTGGCTGCAAAGTGAGCGGCTAAAGCAACAAATTCAGTACTGGCTAGACCAATTGGCGGAACTCCCGATTTTAGAACTGGTAACAGACTATCCCCGGCCTGCGCTCGTTAGCCATCACGGGCGCGAAGCACTGCTCTCGTTCGAGCCAGAGCTCGCCTATGGTTTATACGCAGTAAGCCGCCAGGAGGGCGTGACACTGTTCATGACATTGCTGGCCGCGTTCCAGCTTCTTTTGCAACGTTACAGCGGGCAACAGGATTTTGCTGTAGGTTCTGATGTAGCGAACCGAAACCGTTCGGAAACGGAAAGGTTGATCGGCTTCTTCGTCAATCAACTGGTGTTGCGTGCGAACCTAAAGGGCAATCCACCATTTTCCGAGTTACTCCGGCGGGTGCGCAAGGTCGCGTTGGAGGCATACGACCATCAGGATGTGCCATTTGAGCGGATCGTACAGGAACTGAATCCCGACCGCCATCTGGACCGCTCGCCCTTATTTCAGGTCAAGTTGTCGCTGCAAAACGCCCCCCAGGAAGACCTGGCCCTGCCCAATCTCGAGTTAACAGTATTAGAGAGCGAACAAAAGCGATCGAGATTTGACTTGGCGTTTATGTTCCAGGAAAACGGGAGGGAGCTTTCGGGGAGTGTTGAATATGCTTCTGACTTGTTTCGGGAATCCACTGTTAGCCGGATGCTTAGCCATTTCAAGGTAATCCTCACTCAGGTTGCCGCATTTCCCCAGCAACCTATTGCTGATGTGTGTCTGTTGTCCGATGCTGAACGCGAGCAGTTATTAGTCAACTGGAATAACACTTCGTCTTCTTTCCCAAAAGATAAATGCATCCATGATTTGGAGAAATTTGTTCACCAGGGTATAGAGGAGCAAGCGAAGTGGACGCCGGACAGCATCAGTGTGGTGAGTGGTGAGGAGCATGTGAGTTATGAGGAGTTGTGGGAGCGAGCGCGGCAGTTGGGGAAGTATTTGGAGGAGCGAGAAGTGTGTGGGGAGAAACGAGTGGGTTTGTTGCTGGAACGGAGCGTGCTGATGCCGTTGGGGATGCTAGGGGTGTTAAACGCGGGAGGAGTGTACGTACCGTTGGATCCTGGCTATCCGAAGGAGCGTTTGCGGTACATGGTGGAAGACGGAGAGCTGTCGTTGCTGTTGAGCAGTGAG
>JASLFF010000571.1 GCA_030150795.1 Terriglobales bacterium
GTGTGCGACACGGATATGGGCGCTGTTTCACATCATGGGCTGCCACTGCCATCGCAGGGGTTTCGGCATCCGGAAGATGCGGGCGAACAGATTGAACGCGGACTGACGCTGCATGAGCAGGTTTTTGGCGCAAGGCCAAAAGGCATGTGGCCGTCTGAAGGTAGCGTATCTAATCAAGCGCTGGCGATTGCGCATGATCTGGGCGTGAAGTGGATGGCGACGGATGAAGGCGTGCTCTGCCGTTCATTGGGAACAATTTTCCATCGCGATGGAAGCGGGAAACTGGAGCCTGAGAGCGCGTCCCAGCTTTACCGGATTTTCCGCTGGCAGCAAGGCGCGGCAGATATGTGCATGGTTTTCCGCGACCATTCGCTTTCTGACTTGATCGGCTTTGTCTATTCCGGAGTGCCGCCAAGAGAAGCTGCAGATGACTTGCTTCGTCGCGTAAAGCAGGCAGCCGAGCCGGTGCTGGCAAAGCGAAAGACCGCGGTAGTGCCTATCATTCTTGATGGCGAAAATGCCTGGGAGTTTTACCCGCAGTCTGGCCGCGAGTTTTTGCGTCGGCTATACGATGGCATTCAAAAAGATCCGTCGATCGCAGCGTTGACCGTCTCTGAAGCCATAGAGCGGGAGCACACGCCGGCAGAGATTGGGTCCATTGTTCCGGGATCGTGGATCAATTCAAATTTCGATGTATGGATCGGAGCGCCTGAAGACAATGTGGCGTGGGACCAACTCACGGCGGCGCGGGACTTCTTTACGGCAAATGCCGGCAAAGTTTCTGAACGGCAGGCCGCCCTGGCCTATGAGGAATTGCTGATCGCGGAAGGTAGTGACTGGAACTGGTGGTATGGTCCTGAGCACCATTCCGCGAATGATCGCGAATTTGATGAGCTTTACCGCAAGCATCTTTCCAATGTCTATCTTGCCCTGGGCGGTATGCCGCCGGACGTGCTAGCGCAGCCCATTGCAGGCGCGCATGCCAAGCCGCAGTTTACTCCGCAAACCGCGTATATCCATCCTGAAGTGGATGGCAAGAATATCGAGTACTTTGAATGGCTGGGCGCGGCATCTCACGTTGCCGACCGGCATTCTTCCGCCATGCATGGAAAACTTTTTCTGCTGGATACCGGCTACGCGGGCATCGATGAAGAAAACCTTTATTGCCGAGTGGATTTTATCGAGGACCCTGCGGAATGGGCCACCGAAGACACGCGGCTTGTGGTGACAATTGAGACCTTGAGTCCAGAGAGCAATGGAAACCAATCAGTGCGGCTGGAAGCCGACATTTCGCAAGGCAGGCTTCGCGGATGGAAGCTGGGCGAAAATGGCGGGCAACAGGAAGACGGTTTTCAAATCGACATTGACTCCATCTTTGAATGTCGGGCGCCATTAAGAGCACTGAATGCAGCCATGGGATCG
This sequence comes from Terriglobales bacterium, assembly GCA_030150795.1. Next base: position 1,423 of record JASLFF010000571.1, read on the forward strand.
CGGCTGCGCGTTCGCTTTTCGCTGTGGCGCGATGGCTTGCCACTGGACGCGCTGCCGCAGGAAGGCGCGATTGAGCTGATTGTGGCTCCTGAAAGCGAATTGAGCGCTCTGCCGTATGCGAAGCCGTGAGGGGCAATAGTTAGTATTTAGTACTTAGTATTTAGCTTTGTCTGCGTGCCGAATTTCAAGGGCGAGCCCGGCTTGCGCGGCGAGCCCCACCGCATCAGGAGCAGAGGAATGCTTGCAAAGACGTAACTCTGTAGCGGAGTGGAGCGAAGCGACACAAAAAACGACGGCTTGCTTGCGCAAGCCGTCAAGGGTTGAGGGGTGGAGGAAGAGTTTAGTGATTGTCGTCGTCGCGGACCGCAATCATCGAGTAAGTTCCGGCGTTGAAGAACACCAGGCCGCGTGCGCGGATGGTGGCTCCAGCCACAGGAGTCGTCTTGAGAGTTGCGCCGTTGGCAAACGTTACCGCCACGCTGGTCGCGCCGCTCAAAGTGCCGAACGCGGACGTGGGACTAATGGTGATGGTAAAGCCTGACGCGGTTGGCGCCGGTGAAGCCGCAACCGTACCAATCAGGGCCTGCTCACGCAGTTTTACCTTGGTGGCAAGCAGCGGCGTCACATTGGTGCTGGAATCAGCTTCAATGCGCTGGCCTTTGCCAATGTGGGTTGCGTCAAACGCCGGAGCAGTGATGTTCAGCTTGTCGGACCTGACGCTGAACACCGTACTGGAATTTACGCCAATATCCACCGTGACGGGTGAATTCGAATTGCCGGTGGAATCTTCCTGATGGATGACCGTGATCTTGGTCAGCGGGTTATCCAGCGCGGAGACCAGGCCTTCAACCTCTTCGCCATTCTGGCTGCTCTCACGCTCGACCTTGGTCGCCAGTTTGGTGCCATCGCTCTTGGTGATAGCGTCAACTTCAACAATGTCGCCCACTTTCAGCTCAGAAAGCTGCGTGATGCCATCTTTGAATCTGGTATTGGCATCGGTGGCAAACGTGATGTCAGTAGTATTGGTGGTGATGGTGAAATTTGGAGCGCTAATGGATTTCACCGTGCCGTGAACGTCATCCATTTCGCCGTTGTCATGGTCTTCATTGCCTTCATTGCCGGCTGGCGGCGTGGCGGCTGAAGTCACGTTGAATTTGGGGGTGATGGTGGCTGAAGTGATCGGCGTCCCGTTCAGCACTACAGAGTTCGCCAGATCAAGATCAAAGTTCAGGAAAAGCGGCGTGGATGTAACAGTGATGTTGGCAAACGTTACGCTCACGGTGCCGCTGGAAATTGTG
>JASLFF010000595.1 GCA_030150795.1 Terriglobales bacterium
CGCCTGATGCCGCAAACAATCCAGCCCGCGGTTGTTGGCGCAACCGGCTATGCCGGTTTTGAATTGGCGCGTCTTCTCGCCCGCCATCCTCACGCTAAAAAGCCCTTGCTCTTCACCCGTAATGGTGAAGCCGGCATAACAGCGAAGCTCGATGAGTTATATCCGCACGTCAGCGGCAATGGTGGATATCCGCTTGAGCCGTTTCGCTGGGAAACTCTCAAAGCAAAAGGCGTGAACGTTCTCTTTCTCGCCACACCGCATGAAGTTTCACGCGAGTGGGTTCCTGAAGCCGTGGCCAAAGGCGTTCATGTAATCGACCTGAGCGGCGCATGGCGGCTGGAGACGCCGGAATATCGCGCGATCTACGACTTCAAGGATGAGAACCCAGCGCTAGCCGATAAAGTCATGGCACAAGCGGTGTATGGAATCCCGGAACTGCATCGGAATGAAATCAAGGAAGCCGCGCTGGTGGCGAACGCCGGCTGCTATGCCACCTCCATCATCCTAGCGCTGGCGCCACTGGTCCGCGCTGGATTGGTTGATGTGAATTACGGCGTGGTTTGCGATTCCAAGTCCGGTGTGTCCGGCGCAGGCAAGCAGCCCACGCAGAAAACGCATTTTGTTGAAGTGGCTGAAAATCTTTCCGCCTACTCGGTCTTCAACCATCGGCACACCGGAGAAATTCTGGAGCAGCTTGGCATATTGCCGGAACAGCTGATTTTCACGCCGCATCTGCTGCCGATTCCGAGGGGGATCCTGTCGACGATTTATGTCCGTTTGAATTCGAACATGACCGCTGAGGCCGTAGAAGCCTGCATGAAGAAGTTTTATGCAGACTCGCCCTTTGTGCGCGTCTTCCCTGCCGGCAAGCTGCCGCAGATTCAGTATTCGCTGCACACCAATTACTGCGACGTTGGTTTTACCCTGGCTCCGGACGGCAAGCGCCTAGTCATCGTCTCTTGCTTGGACAACTTGGTAAAAGGCGCGGCGGGACAAGCGGTACAGAACATGAATGTGATGTTTGGCTGGAATGAAGAGGAGGGCCTGAGATGAAGATTGTGGTCAAGCTCGGCGGCGCCACTCTGGAAGATGCCGCGCTGTTGCAACGCGCGGTGTTGGCCGTGAAACAACTGGCCGCAGAACATCAGGTCGCCGTGGTCCACGGCGGCGGTGCTGCTCTTACACGCATGCTGGCTCAGATGGGCAAGCAGAGTGAATTCATTGACGGCCTGCGCGTAACCGACGCGGAGACGCGCGACTTTGCCGTGATGGTCCTGGCCGGACACATGAACAAAAAACTCGTCGCCGCGCTGGGCAGCGTCGGCCAATCTGCCATGGGTCTGTGCGGCGGCGATGGCCACGCATTCCGCGCACGCAAGAAGATGACCAACGGCCACGATCTGGGATTTGTCGGCGAGATCTGCTCCGTCAACCCGCGCTGGATTGAAATGATCTGGCAGCAGGGCTGCATTCCCGTCATCTCAAGCGTTGCCCTGGGCAGTGACGGCCAGTATTACAACATCAATGCTGACCAGATGGCTTCTGCCTGTGCTGTGGCCTGCCACGCCAACGCGCTGATCTTTCTCACCGACGTTCCCGGCGTGAAAGATGCAGATGGGCTGGTAATTCGCTGGCTCAATCTTGGCATGGCCGCTGCTCTTACGCAGAAAGCTGTCATCGCCGGCGGCATGCTGCCCAAGCTGCAAGCCTGTAAGGACGCACTGATGCACGGAGTGAATCGCGTGCGCATATTGCCCGCGGCGGAAGTGGAAGCGCTACCGGAATTTTATTTTGCCAAGATTGAATCAGGAACGGAGGTGCTGGTCGCGTGAACCTGGAGCAGGTAAGCAAACTGGAATCTAAGCTGCTGGTCTCGACCTACGACCGCTATCCCGTCCTGCTGCATAAAGGCCGCGGCGTGCACTTGTATGACCACAAGGGCCGCAAGTATCTCGATCTGCTCAGCGGCATTGGCGTGAATGCCTTGGGCTACGCGCATCCAGCGTTGACCAAGACGATTGCGAAGCAGGCCAAGCTGCTGGTTCACACTTCAAACTTGTTCTATCACGAATATCAAGGCCGCCTGGCAGCAGCGCTGACGAAGATTTCCGGGATGGATCGCGCCTTTTTCACCAACAGCGGTACTGAAGCCTGGGAAGGCGCGCTGAAGCTGGCGCGTGCTTACGCCAAGGCCAATTGCGCCGAAGGTAAAGAGCCAAAATGGCGGATTCTGGCCCTGGAGCATGCTTTCCACGGACGGACGTTCGGCGCACTGGCCACCACGCACAAAGAAAAATATCGCGCTCCTTTTGCGCCGGTTGTGCCGGGCGTGGAGTTTGTCCGCTTCAATGACGTGGCTGATCTGGAAAGCAAATTTGATGCCACCGTCTGCGCCATTGGATTTGAATTTGTGCAGGGAGAAGGCGGTATCCGTCCAGTAAGTCAGGCGTTTGCCGACGCCGCGCACAAGCTTGCGCGCAAGCACAACGCGCTGCTGATCGCCGATGAAATCCAGAGCGGCATGGGACGCACTGGCCGCTGGTTTGCCTACCAGAATTACGGCATCCAGCCTGACCTTGTGACGGTCGCCAAGCCCATAGCCGGCGGCCTGCCACTGGGAGCGCTGCTGGCGACGGAAAAAGTTTCTGAATGCATACACCCCGGAATGCACGGCACAACGTTTGGCGGCGGACCATTGGCCTGCGCCGTGGCATTGCAACTGATCACCACTCTGGAAAAAGAAAAGATGCTCAAGCACGTGCGAAAGATGGGCGATTACTTCATGGAGCACCTGCAAAAACTCCAGAAGAAATACCACGCCATTGTTGACGTGCGCGGTCAGGGGCTGATGATCGGCATGGAGCTTGAGTCGGTCGACACGGCCAAACAGGTGTTTCAGCATATGCTGAAGCGCGGCATCATCGTAAATCGGACAGATGAAACTGTCATACGGTTCCTGCCGCCGTTCATCATCAAGAAGCACCACATTGACACAGCCGTACAACAGCTCGATCAGGTATTGGCACAAAGCACAAAGACAGCGGCAATCGCCGGGAGGAACAAATAAATGATGCCAGCCAGAATGTACGACCTTTCAGCCATGAAAGCGCCAGTGGAGCAGCCAGCGCTCTGCCGCGATCTGGTTTCAGCGCAGGACTTTTCTCCGGAAGAGACAAAGTCAATGTTTGAGCTGACGCACATCATCAAGCACCGCCCGGCGGACTTTCGTGGCGCTCTGGCGGGCAAGCAGCTTGTGTTGTTCTTTGAAAAAGCCTCTCTGCGCACGCGCCTGACCTTTGAAGCGGGCATGGCCAGCCTGGGCGGCACGTCGCTCTTCATGGACCAGACGCGCTCGCTGTTGGGTGAGCGCGAGCCGGTATGCGACATTGCGCGCAACGTGGAGCGCTGGGTGGATGCCGTCGTGCTTCGCACCTTTGAGCACAAGACCATCGTGGAAATGGCGCGGCATACATGCATTCCTGTGATCAATGCCCTGAGCGACTTTGAACATCCTTGCCAGGCCTTTGCTGACTTCTTCACGCTGGAAGAAAAGTTTGGAGATCTGAGCAGGGTGCACCTGGCGTATGTTGGGGACGGCAATAACGTGGCGCATTCGCTCATGCTGGCAGCGGCGGCGTTGGGCACCAGCATCTCCGTGGCGACGCCGAAAGGCTACGAGCCTCTGCCGGAAGTGACCGCTGCCGCAAAGAAAATTGGCCGCACCACCGGCGCGATCAT
>JASLFF010000610.1 GCA_030150795.1 Terriglobales bacterium
AAACAAAAGCCTTCCGGCGGGCCGATCACGTTGGACATCACCAGCGTTGAGTACTATGACACGATCTTTGCTCTTGCGGAGTCGCCGCTGAAGAAAGATACGCTCTGGGCAGGCACCGATGATGGTTTGATTCAACTCACCACAGATGGCGGCCAACACTGGACTAACGTCACGCCCAAAGAGATGCCGGAATGGAGCATGATCAGCATCATTGAGGCTTCACATCATGATCCGAACACGGCTTACGTGGCGGTTGATCGGCACAAGTTCGATGATTTCCGTCCGCTGATCTATCGCACCCGCGATAACGGCAAGAACTGGATACTTGCGGCCAACGGAATCCCGGAAGGTTCCTACGTGCGCTCTGTGAGGGAAGATCCCAAGCGCAAAGGCTTGCTCTATGCGGGAACGGAAACCGGTGTTTACTTCTCCGTGGACGATGGCGGTCACTGGCAGCTACTGAAACTGAATCTGCCGGCTGTGCCGGTCCATGACCTGGAAATTCATGGCGATGACCTGATTGCCGCGACTCACGGACGCGCCTTCTGGGTGCTTGACGACATTACCCCGCTGCGGCAGCTGGATTCAGTTTCGCCGACGGCAGACATGGTGCTGTTCAAGCCGGAAACGGCGTTGCGCCTGCATTTGCCAACGGACATTGAACGGCGTGGGCCGGTAGGCGACAATCCGCCGCCGGGAGCCATCATTAATTATTACTTTAAGGCTGCGCCAAAAGATGAAGTAAAGCTTGAGATTCTGGATTCGGCTGGGAAAGTGATCCGCACGCTTTCCAGCAAAGAGAAGAAAGGCGACGAGCAGCCGCCCGAATGGCCGGACCAGGTAAAGGAAGTCACCACAATCCCTGCTTCCGCCGGCATGAATCGATATGCGTGGAACCTGCGTTGGGAGCCTCCAGTAAAAATTCCGGGAGCATTTTACAGCGGCATCGGCCCGCAAGGCCCGCTGGTTCAGCCGGGACAATACACGATCAAGCTTACGGCGGGGAAGCAAAGCCTTTCACAGCCGCTGGAGATCATGATGGATCCGCGGACCAAGAACGTGAATCCTGACGATCTTCGCAAGCAGTTTGAACTGGCGTTGCAGGTGAATCAGGCTAATAACGATTTACATCGCGCAGTGAACCAGGTTCGCACAATGCGAGCTGAAATCAAGTCGGTTCAGCAGCGTTTTGACGATGATCCGAAAATGAAAGCTTTACTTGAACAAGCCGCTGCACTCGACAAGAAAATGGCCCCGGTTGAAGAGCATCTCATACAGGTGAACATGAAGGGATCGGAGGCGAACCTGGCGTTTCCCAACATGCTCAATGAACAGCTGGATAGCTTTAGCTCGATTGTGCAGGCGGGGGATAGCGCGCCGTCAGAGCAGCAATATGAGGTATTTAAGATGCTGCGCAGCCAATTGGACCAGCAGCTGGCGGCCTGGAAGCAGCTTGTGTCCACTGACGTTCCAGCCTTCAATGAGGCCATGAAAAACAGCAACACGCCGGCATTGTATTTGCCGCCGGAAGCCGATTAAAGTCTTGGTTTAGAACCGGTTGGAGCTTATAGGGGGTGCATGCCAGGCCAAAAAATACTATACTCGGCAGGCATCTTTTCAGGCGTATTATGAAACAAAGAACTGAGGCCGAAGCTGCTGTCGGATTTCTGGTCTTTTTGTAACTGCTCCCATCCATTGTTGCCACAAGGAGTTATTCATGCGGGCGATCCTTTTCGTTGACGATCATGAAGTGCTGGCGCGATTGAGCTGCGAAATTCTGGAAATGCAGGGTTATCGGGCGGTCAGCGCTTACAACGGAGCCGAGGCACTCCAGAAGTTCGACGAAGAAGATTTCGACATTCTGGTGACCGATTTCCGCATGGACGGCATGAATGGCGTTGAGCTGGCTAAAAAGGTCCACGAAAAGAACCCCGATGTTCCCGTGATTATCGTGACCGGCTACGGTCCAATTGACGGCGGCAAGGACGTTGCAGCCTGCCTGCAAAAGGAAGATCTTTTTCCTGCGCTTCTGGAAAAAATCAAGATGTTCCTGGGTGAAAGAGAGCCTCGCCCGCAAGCAGTAAAAACCGCTTAGAACTTAACCACAAACAACACGAAGGAGCACAAAGATGTGAGCCCCTCGTCTGTCTAATCACCTGATTCAGTGTTGTGTGCGTCCGACAAGCCAACATTTCTGACTTCTTCCAGAACAATTTTTTCGGACCACTCCATTCAACTTCATCTCCTTTCTGTTTCTTCGTGTCCTTGATGGTGAATGGTTTTTGTTAGACTCACCCAGTGCGTCGCCTCATTGTGAATGCCGACGATTTTGGCTTGACCGCAGGTGTAAACCGCGCGATCATCGAGGGTAATCGATCCGGCATTGTGACTTCGGCCACGATCATGGCCAACGCAAAAGCCACGGATTCGGCAATCGATCTGGCCAGGTCCCAGCCAAGTCTCAAGACCGGATGCCATGTCGTGCTGATTGATGGTGTTCCTCTCACGGCAAATCTTTCTTCGTTAACAAATGGCTCACCGCGCTTTCGCAACAGCCTGAAGAAATTTGCCTTCGCCGCAGTAAGGGGGCAGATTGCGGCAGAAGAAATCCAGAGGGAAGTGGAAGCCCAGATCCGCAAACTCCAGTCGTGCGGGGTGACGATCACCCACGTCGATAGCCATAAACACACCCACATGTTTCCGCATGTGTTGCGTCCGCTGCTGCGTGCGGCGAAAGCCTGCGGCATTCGTGCCTTAAGGAATCCGTTTGAGCCGTTCCGCAGTTGGCCGCTCGGAATGGTGTTGGGCACTCCAGGACTCTGGTTGCGATCAGCTGGAGTGATGACGTTCCAGATGTTTGCTGCAGGGTTTCACCGTGCGGTGCAAGAAGAAGGAATCGTTACAACCGATGGCACAGTCGGCATTGCAGTCACTGGCATGCTGGACCAGAAAAAGCTTTTGCGAATTCTTGAAGCACTGCCTGAGGGTACTTGGGAGTTGGTCTGCCATCCCGGATATTCAGATTCTGATTTGCAGGCAGCGGGAACGCGACTGACGCAATCAAGAGAGATTGAACTTACAGCACTGACATCAGCAGAGACAAAAAGGACCCTCGTTCGTCGGCAGATAGAGCTAACCTCTTATGCAGATCTTTAGCTGTGTGAATCTGCGTTCCACCGCTCGCAATGCGCAACTTGCAAAATAAGAGTATGGTGGTGAGCGATATTCTTAAGGCCCGAAACTA
>JASLFF010000660.1 GCA_030150795.1 Terriglobales bacterium
CTTTCCAGCGCTGTTTCCCAGTTGGCGCGTTCGCGGTCCATGCGGCTCACGCAGATCACGCGCGGCAGGTTGATTTCGTCGGCATATTGTCAGACTTTTTCCGTTACCACCTCGACGCCGGAAACGCCGTCCACCACCACCAGCGCAGCTTCGGCGGCGGACATGGCGACCTTGGCTTCATGCGCGAACATCGTGAAGCCAGGGGAATCGAATAGGTTGATCTTAGTGTTGTGCCACTCCACGGAGGCAATGGCGGTGGAGATGGTCATCTGGCGCGAAATCTCTTCTTCGTCGTGGTCAGTCACCGTTGAGCCGTCGTCCACGCGGCCCAGTTTTGGCGTAGAGCCACCGGTATACAGCATCGCGGAAACCAGGGAAGTCTTGCCGGAGTGAGAGTGACCAATAACAACGAGGTTGCGGATGTCCTTGCCTTCGTAAACCTTCAAAAGTGCCTCCTTCAACAAACGGGGCCCGGCCAGATTAGCAGGCGATTTCGAATCGGAAGTGTTCTACTTGGACTGCTAGCTGTTGGTCAAGAGGGTCCGGGGCTCCAGCGGGACAAGATAAGTACCTGTTAAACAGATATTATCCCGCTGAGCGCGGGTTTTGGGAAGGGCTGGCGACAGCGCATCTTGCCAAAACTTAACTTCCAAAGATTGGTCTGCCGGGGCACTCTAATCGCATCCTAAGTTGATGGCTGGCCGGATCCGGAGGCGCAATATGGAAACCTTTTGGCGCGATCTCAGGTATGCGCTTCGTACCCTCAAAAAATCACCTGGATTCTCCGCCATAGCCCTGCTGACGCTCGCGCTGGGCATCGGCGCCAACACCGCGATTTTCAGCGTTGTCCATAGCGTTTTGCTCGCGCCGCTGCCTTACCATGAGCCCGGACAGTTGGTCATCGTCTGGGAAAAGAACCCGTTCGGACGCTTCATCTCGCCTTCCTATCCTGACGTTCAGGATTGGCAACGCAGCACGCATTCATTTCAGTCGATCTCCGCTCTCGATCAGCGCTCATTTGACATGACTGGGCCCGGATCGCCCGCGCACCTTGACGGCTGGGAAATTTCCGCCGGTTTTCTGGAAACTATGCGCATGTCGCCGGTTCTGGGCCGCGATTTCTCGCAAGCAGAGGATCAGCCCGGCGGCCCTCGCGTGGCGATGATCAGCGAGCGGCTCTGGAAAGAGCGTTTCTCCGGCAGCGCTGCTGTACTGGGGAAACCGATTACGCTCGATGGCGTCAGTTACACCATAGTCGGAATTTTTTCTTCAGCGCTCAATCTCGGCGGCCCCATTGACGTATGTACCCCGGTGCGCCAGGGCGATCCGCTGATTGTCAATGATCGCCGCACGCATGCTTTTGTCGCTATTGCCCGCCTCAAGCCCGGCGCGACCATAAGAGAGGCTGATACTGACATTAGCGCCGTACAGAAGAACCTGGGCGAACTCTATCCCAAATTCGACCAGGGGCTCGGCGCTGGCATTCAGCCGCTCAAAGACGCGTTAGTCGGCGACGTAAGCGGCACTCTGTTGATGCTGCTGGGCGCAGTCGGCTTTGTCTTGCTGATCGCCTGCACCAACGTGGGCAGCCTGCTGCTTGCCCGGGCTGCTGGCCGCGAGAAGGAATTCGCCATCCGCGCCGCGCTGGGCGCAAAGCGCTCCAGGATCGTATGGCAGATCGTGAGTGAAAGCGTCATTCTCTCGCTGGCGGGCGGTGGCCTGGGGCTCGCACTAGCGCGGTTTGGAGTAAAGCCCGTTTTGGCTGCCGTCCCAACCGACATTCCGCGGGCCGAAACTGTTGGCGTGAATGCAACCGTGCTCCTGTTTACCTTGGGCACCTCAGTCGTGGTGGGGATTGTCTTTGGGCTTTTACCCGCGCTCAAGACATGGAACAAAAATCATCAGCCGTCATTGCAGCAGGCAGGCCGCGGCTCCACGCGCGAGCATCATCGCACGCAGCGGAGTCTCGTAATTCTTCAGACCACACTGACCATGGTCCTGCTGGTGTGTGCCGGTTTGCTCTTTCGCACCATTCTTTATTTATCGCAAGCAAATCCCGGGTTCGACACGCACGACCTGGTGACCTTCAAGGTCGGCCTCTCGCCCCAGCTCAGCCAGACGCCGGCGAGCATGCGACGCGCCTACCAGGACCTGACCAGCCGCCTTCGCGCGATTCCTGGCGTTCAGTCCGCCGATCTCACCACTCTGCTTCCGTTGAGCGGCATAGACAATGGAGTGCCGTTCTGGGTTGGGCCAACCGAGCCAAGCTCGATTGCCGAGGCGCCGCGCGCGCTCACATTTTCTGTTGGGCCGGATTATTTCCGGACCATGGGAATTCCTCTGCTTCGGGGTCGCTCCTTCACTCCGGCCGACAATCTGCAATCCGAATTGGTGGCAATCATCGATGACACCATGGCGGACAAGTATTTTCCCGGCAAGGATCCGCTCGGCCAGACTTTCACTGTTCCGCGCGTCGGCTCTTTACGCATCGTCGGCGTTGTAGGACATGTGAAGCACTGGAGCCTCGGTAATCCTGGCCCCAATGAGCGCGTGCAGGCCTACGGGCCGTTCTATCAACTCTCTGATCAGTGGCTGCCCGTCATGCATCCCTTGACCACCGTAGTGATGCGCACACACCTGCCGGTTACCTCGTTGCTGCCCGCGATTAAAGCCGCCGTCTATGGATCGGGCGATGAGCAGCCAATCTATGACGTCAAGACCATGCAGCAGCGCATCTCCACTTCGATGGGGCAACAAAGTTTCCCCATGGTTCTGCTGGGAATTTTTGCCGCGCTTGCGCTGGTGCTTGCGTCCGTCGGAATCTATGGGTTGCTGGCCAATTTGGTGCAACAGCGTACCCGCGAAGTCGGCATCCGCATGGCGCTGGGCGCGCAACGGGCCGACGTTTTTCGCATGGTAGTTGGACAAGGCCTATGGATGACCCTCATAGGAATCGCGATCGGCCTGGGCGCAAGTCTTCTGCTCACACGCGTCTTCTCCAGCTTCTCTCGCCTTCTGTATCGCGTCAGCGCCAACGATCCCGTAACCGTGATTCTGGCGACGCTGGTCCTGACCTTCGCGGCCTCGCTAGCGTGCTACGTTCCCGCGCGCCGCGCAACCAGAGTGATGCCGACGGAGGCGCTGCGGCAACTATAAGCTTAACAATTTAGAGTGGCTCGGATTGCGCTACCCCGTTTTGTTCAACCTCTACCGGGATCATTTTTGGGCTGGAGTCGGCAATGACCTCTCCACTGTTGTCCCGGCCAGCTATTCTTTTCGTCTTACCAGCAACACGGTTTGGTCATCCGTCTGTGTCCCGTGCCGCGAGGCGCGTTCAAGCAGGCCGTTTAGCAGTTCCTGCAATGATGCCGCGCGCCGGGGCCGGATGTCTTCACTCGATCCGCTTTGCGTGTTTGTCACCGCCCTGGTGGAGGATCAGCTCAGTAGCCCTGCCTTGTGCATCGGTCACAAAAGTAATCTGGGCGTCAACCCCCTTCAGGAAGAAGTCCCGTTCGCTTTCAGGAAATAATTGGAACGCCGGCTGATTAGTGGGCTGGGCAAACAGGTGATCGCCAGCCTGCGTGACGGTGATAATGAAATCCGCAGCAAGCTGATATTTGCCCAGATAGCCGGCAAACACCTTGGGATTCAGCACGATCTCCTTGTGCGCTTTGGGGGGAGGCGGTATCAGAGCAGGATTCACCAGCCCGGCAACTTTCTGGGCGATTTCGCCCGTGTCCGCGCCGGCAAGGTTAGCTAATACAACCACCGTCAAACCGTCATCCACGTAGCGCTGGATGAAGCACGTAAATCCCTGCCATGCGCCGCCATGGCTAATCACTTTATGGCCGTTTCGCGTAGAAATACTCCATCCAAAACCATAGTTGGCAGGGTTGGGTGCTCCGCTGTTGAGAGGAAAAACCGTCCATAGACGGTCAAGACTGGATTGTTGCAGCAGGCTAGTTCCATACAGCGCTTCATCCCACTTAGCCAAATCCAAAACGTTGAAATAGAGTGTCCCATCGGCGGTTGAGTTGAATGTGGGCGATACCCAATCCTGGTTCCGCAGCCTGCCACCGGACCACTCATATCCCGCCGAGCGATTGGCAATAATATCTTTCTCGCTGATGGGCCTGGTTGCCGTCATGTACCACGGTTTGAAAATTCTCTCTTGCAGATAATCAGCGTATGGCTTGCCGGTGACTTTATGAATCATGATCCCCAGCAGGGCATAGTTGGTGTTGCGGTAATTCCATTTTTCGCCAGGAGCAAACTCTATCGGCAGCGCTTCAATCTTTTCGACAAGCTCGTCTTCGCTGAAATCGAGCCGAAGATAGAAAGGTCCTTGAGGGCCGGTGCGTTCCGCAGTTTCGTACTCCGCCAGGCCAGAAGTGTGCGAGAGCAGGTTCTTGACCAGGATCGGCTTCCAGCTTGCAGGCGCGTTGGAGAGGTATTTCACGATGCTGTCGTCCAGCCCGACCTTGCCTTCTTCCACCAGTAGCATCACAGCCGCCGAAACAAACTGCTTTCCCACAGAGCCTGATTGAAAAATGGTCTCCGGCTTTACCGGAACATTCAGCTCCACGTTAGCCAGGCCGTAACCTTTGGCCAGGAGAATTTCTCCACGACTGTAAATACCTACGGCCACGCCGGGAACATGCTGGCGTCCTATTTCTTCGCTCACAAGGTGATCAATGCTGCTGACCTGATCGGGCTTCAGTTCTGTAGCTGCGGTGCCGGAGGATCTAGGCTTGGCGGAAATGCGCTCTGCGCGGTCCACCACAATCGTATCCTTTGGATCGTCGTGCTTTTCGAGCGAAAGGCCGAGCTTGGCGATAGCGTCAAAGATCGATACCGCCAATGGGTCTCGCGGAGCGCCCGCTGCAGCGCTGGCCATGGTGGCATCGTAAGGACGCCGCCCCATCCACTCCACCGGGAAATCATAAACGCCGGTGAGTCCGGTCCGGTCAACCACGGGAAATTCCAGATAATTGGGCGCCACCCGTGGCAGCAAGTCCGCCAGGTCCGCCATGCTGAAACTCTGACATAGCAGATGAGCTTGTTTTGGGTCGCCGGCCACAGGCGCACAGTTCTTTAGGACCGACTTAGCGGCTGGTTGCAGTTTGGGACCGTTCTTGCTGACCGTCAAGGTGTACACCAGGTTGACTTTCTTATCATGGTGGACGGCGAGCTTGAAGCGATCTGCTAAGAGCGTTTGCAGCATTGCAAGGCGGTCTGCTTGAGAGGCGGTGGACGGAGCTTGAGCCACGATGTCGAAGTGGTCAGAATCCAGCCAGGCCGGGCCTCCCATAACCAGAGCTTCGTCAATGTTGTAAGCTGCCGCAATAATCTTCTTTAGGGTAGCGTTGCGAATTCGGATATGCCCATTCGGTAGGATTCCCAGGGTGACTATCGGATCGTTGGAGCGAGAAGCCTGGACGGTAGTTGATTCAAGGGCCGGGGCAGGTTTGGCTGGCTGGCAGAATGCCTGCCTCGTTAATATCCAGAGGATGGCGAACGTCAGGATAGTGGACCGCGATCTGCCCGGTTGAATTGACATGAATGTTCCGCCCTCTGGAAAATGGTTCTTCGGAAAGCGATTGTACTCCGCCGAGTCGTAAATTCTTCAGTGGTTTTCTGTCAGGTTGCATCAAGCGCGCGCTGGCACCACTTTGTATCGCCTGAAGTTCATATGTCTTGGATCTTGGCTCGGAAAGGAGAGCAAATTTATATGAAGCTGGCTAAGGCCCCCTTATTACTGGACAGCAATCACCCTATGCGCTCACAATTCTCTGTGCCCGCTTCTCACTGCCGTAAGCTCTCTTTAGAGAGAAAGGATTTTCCTGCCATGAATAAGTTGTTCAAGAGCCTATTGTGCCTCGCTCTGCTCGTCGCCACCCTGGGTGCGCAAAATAAAGACAAAGATAAAAAATCGCCTGCCGCAAGCGGATTGCCTCCCATCATTGACCGCGAGCTGATCTTTGGCAATCCTGAGATTGCCGCACCGCAGCTTTCGCCCGACGGAAAGTATCTGGCGTTCCTGAAGCCCTGGAAAGATACGCGCAACGTCTACGTCAAGGGGGTTGACGAGCCATTCAGCGCGGCCCGGCTGCTAACCACAGAGAGCAAGCGGCCCATCGCCGGCTACTTCTGGACCCATGACAGCAGGTACATCCTGTTTGTGAAAGACAACGACGGCGACGAAAACTTCAACGTCTATGCCGTCGATCCCGCCGCCAAGCCCGCTGCCGGGACAGACGCGCCTGCTTCGCGCGACTTGAGTGGACTCAAAGGCATCCGAGTGATTCCTTACGAACTGCCCAAGAGCGATCCGGATGTGTTTTATATTGGCCTCAATGACCGCGACAAGGCCTGGCACGATCTATACAAGCTAAAGATCTCCACCGGCGAAAAGACGCTGGTGCGCAAGAACACTGAGCGCATCGCCGGCTGGAGTTTTGATCTTCAGGGCAACCTGCGTTTGGCGGAACGTTCCGCTGAAAACGGCGACACGGAGATCCTTCGCGTTGACGCCGACAAATTCACCAAGATTTATTCCTGCAACGTGTTTGAACAATGTGGCATCGTCCGCTTTCAGAAAGACGGCAAGCGCGCATATATGGCGACCAATAAAGGTCCAGATATGGACCTGGCCGCTCTGGTGCTGCTCGATCCAGAAACTGGAAAAACGGAGATGGTGGAAACCGATCCGCTCAAGAGAGTGGATTTCACCGGTGCCATTTTCTCTGAGGCCACTGACGAGCTGGCCCTTACCCAATACGAGGACGACAAGTTGCGCCGCTACTTCAAAGACAAAGATATTGAAGCTGGCTTCATCTGGCTGCGGGCAAAGTTTCCCGGCAAAGAGGTTGGCCGCGCTTCATGGACCAAGGACGAACAGACCTGGGTGGTGGTTGTGAACAGCGATACCGAACCGGGCGAAACCTATCTGTTCAACCGCAAGACCCACAAGCTTGCTCTGCAGTACAGAGTCCGGGAAAAGCTTCCCCGGGAAGCGCTGGCAGAGATGAAGATAGTTCACTATCAATCGTCAGACGGGCTGCAAATTCCGGCCTATCTAACGCTGCCCAAGGGCGTTCCCGGCAAGAACTTGCCCACCATTATCTTCCCACATGGCGGGCCGTGGGGCCGTGATACCTGGGGCTACAACCCCTATGCCCAGTTTTTTGCCAACCGTGGTTATGCGGTCTTGAGCATGAACTTCCGTGGTTCCGCGGGCTATGGCAAGAAATTCATCGATGCCGGCAACAAGGAGTGGGGCAAGAAGATGCAGGATGACGTTACCTGGGGCGCGAAGTACCTGGTGGCAGAAGGCATCAGCGATCCCAAGCGCATTGGCATATTTGGCGGCTCCTATGGTGGTTATGCCACGCTGGCAGGCGTAGCGTTCACGCCCGACGTTTATGCAGCGGCGGTGGACCTGTTTGGTCCTTCCAACCTCATCACTCTGATGGAGTCCATACCGCCCTACTGGGAGTCCACCCGCCAGATGTTTTACCAGCGCATGGGGAATCCCACCACGCCGGAAGGCAAGGCGCTGCTGGTGGAGCGTTCTCCGCTGACCTCGGCCGGCAAGATCAAGACGCCGCTCATGATCGCCCAGGGCGCCAATGATCCGCGCGTGAATCACGCGGAGTCAGAACAGATCGTGGTTGCGCTGCGCGATCGCGGCTTTCCGGTTGAATATCTGTTGATCCCCGACGAAGGCCACGGCTTTGCCCGGCCCGTGAACAACATGGCCAGCATCATGGCCACCGAACAGTTCTTTGCCAAATACCTGGGAGGACGCGCGCAGGAAGGCGGAACTCCGGAAGTTGTTGCGCGATTGAAAGAAGTTACGGTCGATCCCAAGACCGTGGTGCTGGCCAAGAAGGTTGACGCGAACACTGTTACTTTACCCAAGCCCGCCGCTGATCTCCAGCCTGGCGCTTACAAATACAAAGCTACGATTGAGGTGAGCGGCCAGCAGATTCCGCTCAGCATCTCCACTACCATTGCGGAAGCTGGAGGAGCCTGGGCTGCCACGGACGTGATGACCACACCCAACGGCGACGTAACCACAACTTCCACTCTGGAAAAGGGGACGCTGATTAACCGCAAGATCAGCATGAAGAGCGGCCAGGCGTCAGTCGATCTTGATTTTGCCGGCGACAAAGCTGCCGGCAACGTGAACATGGGCGGACAGGAGAAGCCTGTCTCAGTTGATCTTGGCGGCCCGCTGTTTGCAAACGCCGCTGGGGCTAAGCAGTCGATTTCCTGCCTGCCCCTGGCTGAAGGCTATTCCACGACTTACCGGAACTTTGACGTGCAAAAGCAAAAAGTAAAGCTGATGCAGTTGAAGGTCACCGGCGTGGAGAGCGTAACCGTTCCAGCTGGCACATTTGACGCCTACAAGGTCGAAATCAGTTCGGCTGACGGCGGCGCTGACAAGGAAACGCTGTGGGTAGCGCGTGATTCTCACAAGCCGGTGAAAGAAACCATGGTGCTTCCTGCCATGGGCGGCGCACTGCTTACGCAGGAGCTAACGCAGTAGTCCTCGTTCACGAGGGCTCAGCAAAACCAAACAGAAAGGCCTGCCGCGAAGCGGGCCTTTTCTGCGTTTGGATACACTGCTTTCATGAACCAGGGTCGCGGAAGCACTCTTGCCGGCATGGCAATCTGCTGGCTCCTCAACGTGGCGCAACTTGGCGTAGGTTGGCTCCTGCTCGTCGCCGACGTGCGCATGCTTCCTGCTTCTTACGTCTTGGTCGGCGCAATCGGCTTGGTGCAGGTGGGCTACGTCGTCCCGCTCTGGCGGCTGCTGCGGCGCAAAGGAAAGCCCAGAACGGCCCGGGGACTCATGATCGCAGCGGTTGTAACCTTGATTGCCAATGCAGGCATGGTGATCCTGCGCACTCCGCCGTTAATCGATTGAGGGCCTGTCTTCTATAGGACGCGGCGTGCCGGCGAGCGCTCATCCCTTATACTGGAGTGCTTTCTTTATGTCGTCGTCCGCAGGTCCGGAGACAGCCAGAAAATTTCGGTTCAAGCTGCTGCCCACGCTCAAGCGCGGCGAGATGTGGCGGTATTTCGGCCCGGCGTTTGTCGCCAGCGTCGCTTATATCGACCCGGGAAATTTTGCCAGCAATTTTGAGGGCGGAGCCAAATTCGGCTATACGCTGCTGTGGGTGTTGCTGTGGTCGAACGCCATGGCCATACTGATCCAGTATCTTTCCGCCAAGCTGGGTATTGCCACCGGAAAAACGCTCCCACAAAACTGCCGCGCATACTTCTCTCCGAAAGTGAATTTCGGGTTGTGGGTGGCGGCGGAACTGGCCGCGTTGGCCACCGATTTGGCTGAATTTCTGGGCGCGGCGCTGGGGTTCTATCTGCTTCTCCACATTCCTCTGTTCCCGGCGGCGCTGATCACCGCCGTTGTGGTCTTCCTGATGCTGGCCGTGGAACTCTACGGCTTCCGGCGGCTGGAACAGCTGATCATGGTGTTCGTCTTTGCCATTGCCGCGTGCTACGCGTTTGAAATGTTTCTGGTGCGTCCCGATTGGGGAGCGGTGGCCCACGGCGTTCTTGTGCCAAAAATCAATTCCGAAAGCATTTACATCGCCGTGAGCATGCTGGGCGCTACGGTGATGCCGCACGTTATTTATCTGCATTCGGCGCTGGTGCAGCACCGCGTGAAAGAAGACGCACTCAGTGATCATCCTGAGAAATGGCTGCTTACCATGCGCCACCTGCGTTATGAGCTATGGGACGTGCTTGCCGCGATGAACGGCGCATGGCTGATTAACTCAGCCATGATCGTGATGGCTGCGGCGGTCTTCTACAACAAGGGCGTGGACTTCACATTTGATGAAGCCCATCTCACTCTCCATCCTTTGTTGCCCGCTGTATCAGGGACCGCGTTCGCTTTGGCGCTGCTGTTTTCCGGTTTGTCGTCGTCCACGGTGGGAACGATGGCAGGCCAAGTGATCATCGAGGGATTTTTAGATATCAAATTCAGCGTCTTCTTGCGCCGCCTTTTGACGATCATCCCCGCGCTCATCGTGATCGCGCTGCGCCTCGACGCCCTTAAAATTTTGTTACTATCACAGGTTGTGCTTAGCTTCGCGATTCCATTTGCCCTGGTGCCTCTGGTCCTGCTGACCCGTTCCAAGGCCGTGATGTCTGACCTGGTGAACAGCCAGCGGACAAACTACATGGCATACCTGGTCACGGCCATTATTGTCGGGCTGAATCTTCTGCTGATTTATCGCATGATTGGCGGCCAGTTCTAGCAGGCTGCTTGCGTGAGGATTGTGGAACGTCCGCAGGCGCAAATGAATCCAATAAGAAGGTGAACTCATGAATAGTTTCGGCAGCCGCTCAAAATTGCGCGCCGGCAATCAGGAATACGAAATCTACCGTTTAGACGCGCTGGAAAAGCATAATTGCGTCCCGCAACGTCTCCCCTTCTCGATGAAGATCCTTCTGGAAAATCTTCTGCGTACCGAAAATGGCCGCAGCGTGACGGCAGACGACGTGCGCTTCCTTGCGGGATGGAAGCCTCAAGCCATTCCTGACAAAGAAATCGCATTCACGCCGGCGCGCGTGCTCATGCAGGATTTTACCGGAGTTCCTGCTGTCGTCGACTTGGGCGCCATGCGCGATGCTATGAAGAAGATGGGCGGCGATCCCAAGCTGATCAATCCGCTCCAGCCGGCGGAACTGGTGATTGACCATTCGGTACAAGTAGATGAGTTTGCCACCATCGGGGCATTCGCGGTGAACGCGCAACTGGAGTTTGAGCGCAATAAAGAGCGCTATGCCTTTCTGCGCTGGGGACAATCGGCTTTCAGGAATTTCAAAGTGGTGCCGCCGGACATGGGAATTGTCCATCAGGTAAACCTGGAATATCTGGCGCGCGTGGTTTTCTCTGAAAAGCGCGATGGCGTAACCGTGGCGTATCCAGACACACTCGTAGGCACAGACTCGCACACCACGATGATCAATGGCCTGGGAGTGCTGGGCTGGGGCGTGGGCGGGATTGAAGCCGAGGCGGCCATGCTGGGACAGCCTGTTTCTATGCTGCTGCCGCAAGTTGTGGGATTCAAGTTGAAAGGGCAGTTGCGTGAAGGTTCCACGGCCACTGATCTGGTGCTCACGGTGACTGAAATTTTGCGCAAGACCGGCGTGGTGGGAAAGTTTGTGGAGTTCTTTGGCCCCGGCTTGTCGTCATTGCCGCTGGCTGATCGTGCCACCATCGCCAACATGGCGCCCGAATACGGCGCAACATGTGGCATCTTCCCCGTGGACGAAACTACCTTGGGTTATCTGCGCACCACTGGTCGCCCCGCTGACCAGATTGCGCTGGTAGAAACCTACTGCAAAGAACAAGGCTTGTTCCACACCGCGCAAACAGCAGACGCCGAGTATTCGCAAGTCGTCGAACTCGACCTGAGCACGGTGGAACCAAGCGTCGCTGGGCCAAGACGTCCGCAGGACCGCGTTCTGCTTTCCAAGACCAAGGAATCATTTGAAGCGGCCTTACCGACATTGATAGGGCCGCGCCCCGCGCAACCCGCGCGCAAAGTTGCGCCGCAGCAGGTAGAACGTTTTGAAGGTGAAGGCGGCACGCCAGTCGCCCTGGCGGAAGATCCCAATGCCCCAGCCGCGCATAAAGACGTGGGCGAAAATGTTTTTGAGTTCATGCATGATGGCTCCGTGGTGATTGCTGCGATCACAAGCTGCACGAATACGTCAAATCCATCAGTAATGATGGCTGCCGGACTCCTTGCGAAGAAAGCCGTGGAAAAAGGCCTGAAGCGCAAACCCTGGGTAAAAACTTCTCTTGCGCCGGGCTCGCGCGTGGTAACTGAATACTATCGCAACGCCGGCCTCATCCCCTATCTGGAAAAGCTTGGCTTCCACGTGGTGGGATACGGATGCACTA
>JASLFF010000674.1 GCA_030150795.1 Terriglobales bacterium
CCGTCTCTATGTACGGAGAGCCGAACTGGCTGGCCTCGTATCTTGCAAAGAAGATTACGCGCCTGGCTTTCTCTGTGTACCGCTCGAACATATTCCCCTCACCCAGATGCTCCCAGTCACCTCTGCCGGAAACATCTCTCTGTCTTTCTGGCTGCGTACTGCGCACCCCACCAGAAAGAAGCCTTTCTGTCCTGCCAGCGCCCTCCGTCACGAGGGAGTCAGAATGCTGCGCCGGACGAACCTACCATCTGCCCAATCGGCAGAAAAATCTAAACTTTCTCCCTCGCCCTTCCCTCGCTAATTCAGCGAAGTGGGCGACACTTCCTCAGCTACGCCATGATGCAACCGCAATACGCGATCACAGCGGCGCGCAAACTCAAGGTTGTGGGTGACGATAAGGGAAGTGAGCCGATACTCTCGATGAAGTTTCTGCACCAAAGCGAATACCATCTCCGCGGTTCGGTTATCCAGGTCGCCTGTTGGCTCGTCCGCCATCAGGATTCCTGGGCCTGTCACCAGGGCCCTGGCCAGGGCCACCCGTTGTTGCTCACCGCCGGAAAGCTCTCCTGCACGATGATGACTGCGGCCCTCCAACCCAACTTCCCGCAACCATCCGCCGGCTTTCTCCATTGCCTTACGGTATGCGGTTCCTTGCATCAAGAGCGGCATTGCAACATTCTCCTGCGCCGTAAATTCCGGCAACAGGTAGTGAAACTGCCAGACAAAACCGATGGTCCGATTGCGAAAATCCGCGGCCGCATCGTCTGTAAGCTTCGCTACGGGAATCTGGGCGCAGTATACGTCACCGGCAGAAGCACGATCAAGAGCACCAAGGATGTGCAACAAACTGCTCTTGCCGGCGCCGGATTCGCCCACAATCGCCAGCATTTCCCCCTTCCTCACCTGGAAGGACAAGTTTTCAAAGAGCACCAAATCTGTTTGACCAGATTTGTAAACCTTTTTAAGTCCGCTCACGCGAACGACTTCGGGCTCCAGAACTGCTTGATCTATTGGATGCACCGGCCCGCCTTCATGGTGCAACCATCCATATTCCTAGCATTTTCAGTGCCTTTTGCATCGACTGAACTGCCCTGCCAATATGAACCCATGTGACTAAAGTTAATCTCTAAAATTTCCATGCTGGAAGTTCTTGAGATTTCATTAAACTTCTTAATGCTTCTTGCCAGCAACTCCCAGTCCTTCAACATCTTCCACCCGGCGCGACCATGAAAGCAATGAGGTCTTTCACTCATAGCGTAATGCCTCCGCGGGCAAAACCCGCGCCGCAGACCAGGAGGGATATAGAGTGGCAACAAATGAAATTAGTAGTGCTACTGCTGCAATCAGGAGGCCATCTATCGCTCTGGGTGCAAAAGGGAGGTAATCAATGGAATAAACTTCCGCTGATAAAGTCACAAAATGGTATTTTGCCCCGGCAATGGCAACGCCATAACCCAGGATCAATCCAGCCACCGTGCCGATCACCCCGATCAGCACTCCCTGGAACATGAAAATGCCTCGTATCTGACGCCGTTTTGCCCCCATGGAAATCAGCACAGCCACGTCCTTGGTCTTTTCCATCACCATCATGATCAGTGAAATCAAGATGTTCAAAGCCGCCACAAAAACGATCAATCCGATGGTCAGGAATGTCACAACCCGCTCAAGCCGCAGCGCCCGGAAGAGTGCCCGGTTTTCATCCATCCAGTTTTTGGCCACAAAGCCGGGCCCAGCCGCTTTCTCCAGTAGATTTCCTACTTCTTCGGCTTTATACAGATCATCAATCTTGAACTCTATGACGGAAATCACACTATCCGGAAGGCTGAAAAGCCGCTGCGCATCGGACAAGCGAATAAAGGCCCACGCACTGTCATAGTTGTAGAAACCAGAGCGGAAGATACCGGCAACCTTGAATTGCTGGTATTTCGGCATCATCCCAATAGGCGACAATTCGCCTTGAGGACTAATAACCATGATCGTTGATCCCACCGTGGCGCCGATCGTCTCAGCTAAGTCCTTTCCCAGCACTATTGGTGGGATCGCCTTGCCGCTTTTGCAATCGTTATCGGTTTCAGCGCAAGGCTCCAGCGCGGTGGCAGAACCAAACTTTATGGATTTCAATAGCTCGCTTACCCGATTTTCATATTCCGGGATCACGCCTTTCACAAGCGCTCCGCTTGCACGCGCCGCCCGAGACGCCATTACCTGTCCGTACATTGCCGGAGCTACGCCCGTAACATGGGGCTCTTTGGCCAGCCGCGTCATTAATGCCCGCCAATCTTCAATGCCGTCATTCTGCACACGAACCAGGTTGATGTGCGATTGCGACCCGAGTAGTTGGTCCTGAAGGTCTTTCTGAAATCCTGCGTTAATGGAAAGCGCAATCACCAGAGAAGCCACACCTGCCGTGACGCCGATAACGGAAATGATCGTTATTACGCCGATCTCTGCCTGACGGCGCTTGGCCCGGAGATATCGCGCGGCAACAAAGAGCTCAAATCTCATAGCGCTCTCTC
>JASLFF010000684.1 GCA_030150795.1 Terriglobales bacterium
ACAGGGAGTAATGAAAATCAAAGCGCCCATGCCGGGCAAGGTGGTGCGTGTGCTCGCGGGAGTGGGGACCTCTGTGGAAGCCGGTCAAAGCGTCGTGGTGATTGAAGCCATGAAGATGCAGAATGAGCTCAAGGCGCCCAAGAGCGGAGTGGTGAAAAAGATCAACGTCGCGGAAGGCGCAGCAGTAGACGCAGGCCAAGCCCTGGCTGAAGTGGAATAGTTACTAGCGGAGGGTTTTTGGCGCTTTGTCTCCGCTCAGTGCGAAAGAAGAACGTGGTGTTTTTTAATGCGGGCAATTTCAGACTGGCTCACCTTAGCCCGCTTTGCGAAATCTGGCCAGGATGAAACGGCATCGCTGACCGCTGTGATCACCTTGGCAGCCGTTCCGATCCCAAATTGATCAGCGACAACCATAAGATCATCCCGCGTGATACCAGCAAACTTGCCGTTCACAGAAATCAGGTGCTGATACGTCCATTCTCCTTTCGGGTTGTAGGCGTGAGTGACATCGTACGCTGGAGCGAGTTCCCATCTTCCCCGCTCACGAAGCAGAAATGAGAAGTTCTTCGTGTGGTCGTCACAATTGGCGGCCATGATGTTGAATGCGACTCGTCGGAACGCTTGCTCCATACCTGAGTAGCCGATCCCCAGGCGATTAGCCGTCATGAATAGCTGGCTGGCATCATGAGTGGCCCTCTGTCGATAGTCAAGGTGTGCCAACCCACATAGTGTCTGGAGGTGATGCTTCTTGTTCCCGTCGCGATCGAATCGCTTCGTCATGAAGTGGGCCCTATCATGTTCCTCTAGCAATCGAGACTCCGACATCTCGATCCCCGCGGCCTTCGCCATCAGGTAATACGCATACTCGATCCGTCCATAGTCCTGGCTGACACCGAGACGTTCATCCGTTCCGACGCCATCGAACTTGATGAGCCAATGCTCGAATCCAGGCTCAACATCGAATTGGCCGGCGCGAATCTCGTGTGTCTTTGGATTCCACGAAATTACAGCCTTCGCTCTAGCGCCTCCGGCCGAAGTTCCGACTTGAATGATTTGCGCGAGTGCGGCCCTGGCGTGTTCGTCAGTGTCAATCTCTCCTTGGACAGCAAGTCTGGCACTTTCGACGAGCGCCGACAACTTGATCGCGGTAGTTGACTTCGAACGTCCAGGACCGCGTGCTGGCTTGAACTCCAACGCACCGATTCCTCTCTTTGCCATGTACGCGAGACGGTCAAGTGAGGTTATCTGCGACTTGTCCACGCCATGCTGTGCCATCCAGGCATCAATTAGGGCATTCCCAAAGTCGTCAGGCAATGCATCCGCGAGCATTCCCGGCAATCGTCGATAGGTGAGTTCAGCTAAATCCGGAAAAACAAACGGTTCTGTCGCAGATCCAATCGGCATTGTGATTGGCGCCAGGTCGATTCCGGACTCGCGAAAGGCTGGTAGATATTCAAAAGCGTAGTAGCCAAGCTTGGGATCGAGCGCTACTGCCCCGACGGCCTTGCCCCAGATGAAAACCTCGACAACATGAACAGGTCGGTACACGAGCTGGCTCCGTCAGGCTTTCTTGGTTTTCAGCCGCCGTGGCGATGCTCGCTGTCGTGGCCTCTTCGTCTTGAGCATTTGCACCGGGCTGATCGAAACGGTAGGTGCGAGTGTTCCGAGCCAATCCGTTCTGTTTAGGAGGCGAAGAACTTGAATGAGAGAGCGTAGGGAAGCGCCTTTTCCGGTCTCCAGGTTCTTAACCGCGTTAAGGGCAATTCCGGCACGTTCTGCCATCTGCTTCTGATCGAGATCTAATCTGAGTCGAAGAGTGCGGATTTGCTTTCCGAGTTCCGCCTCCAAATCTCTCGTGGGGGTTGTAATCACCCTAAATTAATATCCCCATTTAAGGCTATAGTCAAGCCAAACGACATTTTTAGCCTTATTTAGGTTTATTAACAAAATATTTTTTACGTACCTTTTAAGGGCCATTACTTCCTTTTTACCGCACAATGCCCTAAAAAGGGTCGTTGGCTCGCGTTATGGATTTTTTAGAAATAGACCAGCAGGATTGTTGGAGAACCTCGTGGTGGTGTGAAAAATCAGGGCCCGCTAGTTTGCCAAAATCACCCGAAATTTTAGACCCAAGATTTCGCCATCGGTGCTATGGATCACACAGATTTGAAAGAAACGGCGATTTTTACTTGGTTCCGGTATTCTTCAAAATCTGCTCAGCATAGTAATTATGGACTTCAGCGTTGTCACGCAAAACTTCATCATAGGCGGCGCGCAGAATCTGCTCACGCTGGCTGCGCAGTTGATTGCGGATGAACTGTTGCACCTGTGGATCATTCAGGTCACGCTGCCCCGCGGTCTCTTTTCCGATTAATTTGATGATGCGGTAACCGAATGGCTGCCGGGTAGTTGGGTTGACCACCGGAATTACTTCGCTGAACTGGCCGGGCTTCAGTTTAAGGATTGCGTCACGAGTTGCCGCGTCAGTGTTTTTCAGTTGTGATTCCGGCATTGGCCCAAGCTCGCCGCCGTTGCGCGCCGTATCGGGATCTTCTGAAAACTTTGCCGCAACACTGGCAAAATCCTCGCCGCTTTCCAGCCGATGCTCGGCTTCATTGATCTTTTTTCGCGCTTCCGTGTCATTCTGCGCTTTGCCCGGACTTTCACTCGGCTGGCCCATGGGCTGGCTGGTAACCATGATATGGGCAACAAAATAGCGCGGCTCAATCAGGTTGAAATCTGCCTTGTGCTGATTGTAATAATTCTGCAGGTCGGAATCGGTGATGGTAACTTTTGATCCAATCTCCTTGTTCAGAAGCTTGTCGATGGTCAGGCTACGCCGTATTTCCTGCCTGGAGTCTTCTTCCGTCATACCCAGGTCCTTCAAACGCTTCTGGAACTCCTCTTGCGTGTAGGGCGCTTTGGCTTGGGCGAATTTGCTTTCCACTTCGTCATCGGTGGCGAGAATGCCGAGCTTTTCCGCTTTCTGCAGGTGCAGTTGGGTATCGATGAGTTGGCCCAGAATATTCAGTCGCAGGGCTTCCTCTTCCGTAGCCGTTGGCTTCTGCGGCGATCCTGCTATGCGACCGTTATAGTTCTTGTCCAGCTCGGAGCGAAAGATCTTGTAGCTGTTCACCTTGGCCACTACTTCTTTGTCTGTGCCGCGGCCTGGGCAGCCGGCCACTATCAGCGCCACAGTGAATACCAACAAAAGAGAAATCAGACTGCGCCGATATTTACGCGCCTGGATCAATAGTCGCCTCCATTGGCAATTTCAGATACGGTACGATAACCGACTTCACAGCGCTTGACTAGTTTTTTGCGTTTGCCGGGGCCTGTTGTCCGCTATCAGCCAGGGCGCGGTCCAGAACAGCGCGCAATTCCGCTTCCGGCATCACGCCGGTCACTCTTTCACCATTTATAAACATTGTTGGCGTAGAATCCACGCCCAGCTTGTCGGCTTCAGCCATTGAAGCTCGCACAGCGGTTTCATCCTGCTTCTGCATGCACGCCTGCAGTTTGTCCGCATCAAGCTGATGTTTTTGCGCTTGTTCCTTGGCAAGGTTATCAATGTTCTGGAATGCGTCTGTCCGTGATTTGCCGGCCATCTGCTTCTGGTTGGCATGGATGTAATCGGCAAAATCCCAGTAGGCCGGGGTGTTCTGCTCGCCCAGGCAGTTCCCATCGATGGCCGCATGCATGGCCCAGGGGTGAATCTCAATCAGCGGATAGTCCTTGTAAATTACCTTGATTTTGTCGGCATAGTCCTTGAATACATCGTCAAAAAGCGTCGAGTGCATGCGGGAACAGAAGGGGCACTGAAAATCGTCAAAGTTGATGATTGTCACCTTGGCGCTGGGATTACCCTTTACCGGCCGTCCCTTCACATCGATCTTGGACATTAGGTCCTGGGAAATATCAATTTTTTCTACGTGCGCCAGGGTTTTACGGTCTGTGGATATCAAAAAATCATGATGAGTGGTGTTCGTTCCGCCGGTAAAGCTAACCACCAGATCGTCATAGCCGGGCGTGGTGCCGGCCTTGGGTTCGGATACGGAAATCGTGACCTGTGGCGGCACGTTGTAACGGGAGCGGATCTCTGAAGTTATCCGGTGTGTAATCTCCTGGGTGAGCGGCGCCGGCTTGGCAACTGCCTGGGCTGCCGGCTTCTGGGTATCTGCTTTCTTGTTTGCGTCCTTGGTCCCGCTCTTTCCAGTGCCAGGAGCTGCAGTAGAGCCTGCCGGCTTAGGCGGATTTGTCCCAGAACCTTGGGCACTTTGGGCCGCTCCGGGCTGAACAGCCAGAAGCACAGAGAGGAAAGGAATTAGTAAAATGCCACGAAATCTAGCCAAAAAAGATCACCTCGTCTTACTGACAACTCCCCAAATTATCTCATGAAGGCGCAGCCCTATGCTCATGAGATGAGCTTTATCAGGGACGGGGCGGCTTTGGCGGCATTCATTGATCCGGAACGGAATCCTTCGGTATCGAGGGTCACAAAGGTGAATCCCAGCGCTTTAAATACTTGGGTAAACTCGCGAAACATCTCGGGGGTAAGGGCCTGGGTCAACTCGTCCTGGGCGATCTCAATCCGCGCAATTTCCCCATGATGCCGCACGCGGCACTGGCGGAAGCCGAGCCGGCGTAGAGCTTCCTCTCCCTGTTCGACCGCTGAAAGCGCTTCCAGCGTCACGGGGCGGCCATACTCAATGCGGGATGACAGGCACGCAGAAGCGGGCTTTTCCCAGACGCGAAGGCCTGCCGTGCGGGCCAGTTCCCGAATGTCAGCTTTGGTCAATCCTGCCTGCAGCAGGGGAGTAGCTACCTGATGCTGGCGCGCAGCCGCCTGGCCCGGACGGAAATCGCTTTGATCGTCGACATTTACGCCGTAGGCAATTGACTGGAAGCCGTTTTTTGCGGCAAATGTTTCCATCACGTGAAAAAGTTCGTCTTTGCAGTGGAAGCACCGCTGGCGGTCATTGCGGACGTATTCCTGTCTTTGCATTTCGCTGGTCTGAACCACCTCAACGGCAATTCCATGTTCCTGCGCGAAGGAGAGAGCGTCCTTAAGCTGGGTACGTGCCAGGCTGGGGGAATCCGCGATTACACCCAGCATGTCCGCTCCGAGTACCTTGTTCGCGACCCATGCCAGATAAGCGGAATCGACTCCGCCGGAGTATGCGATCAGCGTGCGTCCGAGCGATCGGAGCGTATCTTCAAGCAGAAGCTGCTTCGCGGACAAATCCATATTTAGATTTTAAACCTTGAAGACCGGTTCTTCTGAAATCCCGAGCAGAGCGAGGGATCGCTATTGTTCCGATGCTTTCAACTTCGATATCGATGTGGCGATAGGGTCCCCTCACTACGTTCGCGGATTAAACTAGAATAGCCGTTCCTGGCGCTTCAGGTTGCCGAAGGATCCAATGTTCGCCAGGGTAAACGCAAAACGGTACTGGTTTTCATTACGGACTGAACCGAGAGAAAAGCGCCGGTACTCGAAGCTCAGTCCACAGCAATCCCAGTTATAGGCAGTTTGCGCGGCCCCATATTGCAGCAGGTTGAACTCGCGATCAAAACCGATGTTTCCGGCGGCGCTCCAGCCTCTTTTAGTGGGACTTCCATATCCGAGTTGCGCGCGAATTTGGTCAAAGAGCGGCGGTACGCACGCCGGCTGGTTAAAGACGTGCGGGATGCAGGTGGGCAACACCAGTCCTGTAGTGGGATCGGTTACCACCTCGCCTGGGACCTGCAGGTAAGCATGGCTGGCGCCAACGGAGAAGTCTCCGAAATGGAATCCGCTATAGAAGGTGCTGGAATTGATGCGGCCCTTCTTGCTGTCATAGTCAAGCTGCCATTCCAGATCGCTGTTGGAGCTGGTGCGCACGCGCAGCCGCGATACCACCGGAGAAAACCGCCGAGGATCGGTAACGAAAGCGATGCCGGTGAAGCTTGCCGTGGTGGTCAAGACGTTGCGCGTGCCGTTCACAACTGCGCCGCCAAAAGTCGGGTCGGCAAAGTACTTCATTTTGACTTCCCAACTCACAAATTCATCCGCGCCCGCGGGGGCACAGGACGCATCCGCAGCAATAGCCTGGGCGCTCTCGGCAGAAGCCGTACCGGATGTTTCTTGTTTGCATCCTGGACGCTCCCGCTTGGTAAAAAGCCTTTGCAGCAAGCCGGCCTCAACTTCATTGGTGTTGCTGAGAATATCTCTGAAGTCAAAGCGAATGATGTTGCCGAAGTTCTCCACGCCATTTGTGTAGCGATAGACAATTCGCGGCTCAATGGTGTGCTTTATTTTCCGTCCTGCGATTGTTCCATCAAAAACCTTGCTGAGCACCGGCGGACGCAGTTCAACGCTCGTGGCTATGGTGCGCCGATTAAACAGGTCATGGTGCGCAATAGTAATCCCTTGCGTTGTGGACTCCTGCTGGGAGTAAACGGTGTTGCGGAGTTGAACATCCGGACGGAAAGTCCAGCCTTTATAAAAAATGGGAAGACTTATGTCAGGATCCACATCAGCGCGGCCAACCACCCCGGGAGTAACAAAGCCGGGCTGGCTGCGCCGCAAGCCGCCGGCATCCACGTCATATGACCAATAAATGGGTGTGTCAAAAATCCTTCGATCCACGCTGGAAAATTCGACACCCGGCGCGTGCAGAATCGTGATGACGTCGTCATTAATTTTGCTCTGGAAGTTCTGGTAACGCGCCAAAAAACCGTTAAATGAAAAACCCTGAAGGTTCTTTGTCAGGAAAGCTGCGGACTTAACCTCCGAATCCACAGCTTGGGAAAAATTCTCAGTAAAAGCCAGCCTGAAGATGAAAGAACTCAGGTAATCAATGGAAGCAACGCCGCGGACATCATGGGCAAACGTGGTTTCGGCATTGAGTTTTACGTCTTCTCCACCCTGCTTGGTGGTTGTCGAAACAGTCTTCCCGGTTTGATCGACCGACGTTGTTGTGATGCCTCGATCCAGCACGCCGAAGTAACTCAGGTTAAGAAATGACGCTTCATTGGGGCGATAGCGATAACTTTCCTGCAGCGCCCATCCTCTTTTGGAAAGATATTCGCCGCCCAGCGTGGCGTCCATGCTGCGATTCATGGCCCAATAAAAGGAGTCGCCAATCACTGTGCCTTTGGTATTCGAGGTCCCGAAGTTCGGGATCAGGAAGCCGCTTTCCCGCCCTAAGCGCTCCACCGGCGGCGAGGCATACGGCAAATAAAAAACTGGAACACCTTTAAGGCGGAAAGTGGCGTTGTAAACGTGCGCGGAACTGCCCACTCGCATGATGATTTTTGCCGCGGTAAATGTCCACTTGGGACGAGGCAGCTCGCACGAGGTTACCGACCCGTGATGGAGTACGTACTCATCCGGCCCGGTCTGCTCCACCATCTTGCCGGAAAATGAAAGCGGACTGGATGACGTGAGTGTAACGCTGCGCCCTTTGAATCGTGCTCCCGTGGAGCCGCGCACATCGTAAAACTTGCCCGTTTGAGAATGGAGGTTGTAACTGCCTTCACTGCCGCTGATATGTATGTCACGCCGGCCGCCGTCTAAAGAAACATGGCCCTTGGCCGTAACGTCGCCGGTCGCGGAATCATACGTCACAAGGTCGCCGTGGAAAATGTAGTCTGTGAACTGAATCTGCACGTCGCCTCGCAAAGTGTAAACCTTGCCTGCCTGCTCGCACTCACGCGCATCAATGATCACAGGATGCTCTTCGCTGATCGGTACACGCACTTTCTTGTTGTTTTGAGTTGCAGCCTGAGCGGTTCCACCGCTTTGCGGCGCGGTAGTTGGAGCTGACGATGCAAACTGCGGTGCCGCGGCCGGAGAAGTAATCACGGAATGACAATTTCCGACAGGTGCTTTTGTGGCCGCAGGGTTTTGTTCTGGTTGGGCTGGCGAGGGTGTGGCAGCTGGCGTGCTTTGTTCCATTGGCATTGCAGGATCCTGTGCGCTCTGGCCTGTGAGCGCCTGGCTTGTCACTAGCAGCGCGGTGACAAACAAGTGACAAAGCAGTCCTGCTGTGATAACAAATTTATATTGGGAACGCATGCCGTAGAAAAGCCAGTCTGGGCAAGTTACCACGGCAAGTTTTGTAAAAGCAAAGGTTGCCCAGCCAGCATGCCTCCCACTCCTGGCGAAAATCTCCGAATCGGCCCATGACTTGCCCTCTCTGCGGTAAGGCGTTTCCTTGCGTCCATAGTCGCAGGAACACCTCTGCCCTTGTGGACCACCAGGCGGACCATGACATCCTGGCAGCCGATTTTGCAGCCGATGAGCAGCCTCTTGCGCCGCCGGCAGTCCGTGCTGTTGCGGGTGAAGTTCGAGCTGCGTCCGATCCCGCGTGGAGAAGGGAAATCGTCTCGCGGGTGCAGCAGCATCGTGCGCGCCGTCGCCGTCCAGTTGATCCCAATGCCATGGAACTGGATTTTCCTGCTGACGCTCCGCTTTCCTTTGGCACTAACTCAGACGATGGCCCGATGCCGCCTCCGCCTGAGCGCTTTCATGAAATCGTAATCCCGCAGAACATGGTCAAGCCGGTGATGGGCAGACCTGAACCGCCAAAGGTCATTCGTTTCCCGCGCACACAGCCCGCGTACGTTCCTACGGTTGAAGAAGTCATGCTCGATGAACTTGAGCATGCTGCGCCCGCACCTGAATCGCCCAGAATCAGAATGGAATCCTATGACGCTGCGCCGATGGAGATGGAGTTAGAGCCAATTGACCAGGTTGAGATCGAGCCGGTCGCAAGACCTTCCCTGCAAGGCCAGCAGATGGAGCTGCTGCCCAGCTTTGATGATATCCAACTGGAGCCTGAAGAAGCGCGCATCGATAAAGACTCTGAAGTGATTCCTCGGCCGGCGCCCCTGCACCAGAGGCTGGTTGCCGGGTTGGTGGATGTGGCGATTGTTTTTCTGGCTACCGGCGTGTTTGCTCTCACGTTGATGGAGGCTGCGGACGGAATCCCGCACTCCAATATGGCGATGGTATGCATGCTGGCTGCTGGTGGAATTTTCTGGCTGGTTTTTCAATACATCTTTCTTGTGTACCGTCGCGCTACCCCGGGGATGAATTTCGCCGGGCTTGAACTATGCACCTTTGAAGGGAAAGCTACTACCATGTTTGAGCGCCAATGCCGCGCCGCTGCCAGCGCGCTTTCAGGGTTTTCTGTGGGCCTGGGCTACTTCTGGGCGCTGGTGGATGAAGATCGCGTGGGGTGGCACGACCGGATTAGCAGGACACATGTGCGGGCTTTTTCTTCAATCCCGAGCGGAGCGAGGGAGCCCT
>JASLFF010000032.1 GCA_030150795.1 Terriglobales bacterium
TAGCATGCCTTCGTGGGAAATATTTGAGAAACAATCGGAATTGTATCGCGAGAGCGTGCTGCCGCAAAGCGTCACCGCGAGAATCTCCGTGGAACAGGCATCAACATTTGGCTGGGCGCAATATGTTGGCCATGCGGGAAAAAGCCTCGGAATGAGAAGTTTTGGCGCTTCAGCTCCGCTCAAAGAATTGCAGAAAAGATTCGGCTTCACAGCGGACGCCGTAGTGGCGGCGGCCCGCGAAATGCTAGGGACTCGTTCACACTCTTAACGTAGAGACGTAGCATGCTACGTCTCTATCGGTAGCAGCTTTCAGACGTTCTAAGTTTACGCAGATCAAGCGCCGCAGGCGCGAAATTATTGAGCCCAGCGCGTAAGAGCTGGGAAAGATTAAAGAGATTCCGAGCGCCTTTAGGGGCGGCACAAATGAAAATCACAATAGGTTCCGATCATGCCGGCTTTGCCCTGAAGAAGGTGCTCATCGACCATCTTCAGAAAGGCGGCCATCATCTGACGGATGTGGGCACCGACAGCACCGCCCCTGTGGATTATCCTGATTTTGCTGAAGCGGTTGCGCATGGCGTACTGCACGGCGGAACAGAGCGCGGCATTCTTATCTGTGGCAGCGGCGTAGGCGCATCAGTGGCCGCAAATAAAATTCCCGGTATACGCGCCGGCCTTTGCCATGACTCATATTCTGCGCATCAAGGTGTAGAGCACGATAATCTAAATGTATTGGTGCTGGGCGCGCGTGTAGTGGCCGACGAGTTGGCAAAAGATCTGTGCACGATTTTTTTGAATGCCCGGTTTACCGGTGAAGATCGCCACCAGCGCCGACTGGCTAAGATCCAGGCAATTGAACAACGGTATTCGAATGACTCGGCCACTATTGACTCAGCTATCAAGGAGAAGATTTCATGAACCCCGTTACTACCCCCGAGAAACCGATTCAGAGCAGCACAAGTACAAAAAATCCACTCCTGGAATTGCAGAAGCAGGGCCAGTCTGTGTGGCTGGATTATATCCGGCGTGATCTTATTACCAGCGGCGAGCTCAAGCGCTTGATCGATGAAGACGGCCTGCGCGGTATCACCTCAAATCCCTCGATCTTTGAGAAAGCCATTGCCGGCAGCACTGATTATGCCGACTTCCTCGATCAGCTTCACGCTCAGGGCCTGAGCAGCGGAGACATGTACGAGCGGATCGCTGTCCGTGACATACAGGATTCCGCTGACCTTCTTCTTCCTGTGTACAAGACCACTAACAAGCGCGATGGCTACGTAAGCCTTGAAGTCTCCCCCACTCTGGCGCGAGACACCAATGGCACCATAGAAGAAGCACGCCGTCTGTGGAAGACCGTTGCCCGTCCTAACATTATGATCAAAGTTCCGGGAACACCGGAAGGCGTACCGGCAGTGCGCCAACTGATCAGCGAAGGCATCAACATTAACATTACGCTGCTGTTCGCCCAGGAAGCCTATGTGAAAGTTGCAGAGGCTTATGTCGATGGGCTTGAAGCGGCGCAGAAGGCTGGTAAAGACCTCAGCGGAATCGCCAGTGTCGCCAGCTTCTTTGTCTCGCGCATTGATACTCTGGTCGATTCCATGATCGATGAGCGTTTGAAGGCTGCCACACCTCCCCAGCAGGACCAGGAGCTGCTGCGCTCATTGCATGGCAAAGTTGCCATCGCCAACGCCAAACAGGCATATCGCAGTTACCAGAAGATGATTGAAACGCCGCGCTGGAAAGCTCTTGCCGCCAAAGGAGCGCAGGTACAGCGGCTGCTCTGGGCCAGCACCAGCACCAAGAATCCCAAGTATCGTGACGTGCTGTATATAGAAGAGCTGATCGGACCAGACACGGTCAACACCATTCCTCCCGCGACCATGGACGCATTCCGCGATCACGGAGTCGTACGGCGCATGCTGGATGCCGATGTCGGGGCAGCCGATGCAACCATGGCAAATCTGGAAAAAGCCGGCATCTCCATGCAGAAAGTGACAGACCAACTTCTGGAAGAAGCCATTAAGCTTTTTGCCGACGCATTTCAAAAACTGCTTTCTGCTGTAGAGCAAAAGAAAAGGAACCAGTGACCACCAAAACGAGTATCCAGTTACCCCGCTGGGAATTCTCCGCGCCGCATACGCAGGCAGTGCAGTCCGCATTGAAAGACTGGCAGACGAACAACAAGATGGCGCGGCTTTGGCGCGGCGAGCCTTCGCTCTGGACCGGCGACGATGAAGATAAATGGGTCGGCTGGCTGCCGATTGTTGAAGACCAGCTTGCACACTTAAAGCAGTTAAATGACGCGGCCTCCGATGCCGCCAAAGCCGGATTCACTCATGCTCTGCTGCTGGGCATGGGCGGCTCCAGTCTGTGCCCTGAAGTATTGAAGATCACCTACGGCAGGCAGCCGGGACATCCCGAGCTGCATGTTCTGGATTCAACCGATCCGGCGCAGATCAAGTCCATTGAAAACCAGGTCGATCTATCGAAAACGCTGTGCATCGTGGCCAGCAAATCCGGCAGCACGCTTGAACCGAATATTTTTAAGCAATATTTCTTTGATCGGATGCAGCAAACTGTCGGCAAGGATAAAGCCGGCGAGCACTTCATCGCCATCACCGATCCCGGATCCAAGATGCAGCAGGTGGCGGAGCGCGATCAGTTCCGCAAAATCTTTTTCGGTGTTGCCAGCATTGGCGGACGCTACTCTGCCCTCTCCAACTTTGGCATGGTCCCGGCAGCCGTCATGGGGCTCGATCTCAGCAAATTCCTTCAGCGCACCAATGAAATGGTGCAAGCCTGTAAGCCGGAAGTCCCTGTCGACCAGAATCCCGGCGCAGTGCTTGGCGCAATTATGGGAACGCTGGGAAATCTTGGCCGGAACAAGGTCACCATCATTACGTCGCCGGGGATCCACGATCTTGGCGCGTGGCTTGAGCAACTGATTGCAGAGAGCACCGGCAAAATCGGCAAGGGACTCATTCCCGTGGATCGTGAGGCGCTGGGCGCGCCAGGCGTGTACGGTAATGATCGTCTCTTTGTCCATCTGAGACTAGCTGATGAGCCGGACACTGCTCAAAAGCAAAAACTGGAAGCTCTCAAAAACGCGGGGCATCCCGTCGTC
>JASLFF010000059.1 GCA_030150795.1 Terriglobales bacterium
GGGACGGGGCGCAACCGTCATGCTGACCACAGCGTGCGCAGACACAGGAAGCGGCA
Source organism: Terriglobales bacterium (assembly GCA_030150795.1). Next base: position 57 of record JASLFF010000059.1, read on the forward strand.
CGGTAGAAGCCACAGATCGAATGTGCCAGAGTCCATCGATTGGATCAGTGAGCGTCAAGTCTTCTTCACCGGGGCCGGTGCTGGTGACGTCGGGCGAGCCGGGTCCGTGGTCTGCCGCGTTTGGGCTGATGGCAAATACATCAAGATCGCTAGGCGCTGTGCTGTTCCACGTGTATTTGATTGTTACTTGAACTGTATTGGTCTGGTAGAAAGTTGCGGCGGGTGCGGGAAGCGTAATCGTCAGATCGTGATTGTCACACAGGCCGGGTGGGCACTGGTCCTGAATTCCCACGTTGGTAACGGTGCCCGCGACGACAGGACCAAAGTCCCAAGAGACTGGTCCTGAAGTGCTACTGATGGAGCTGGCGGTCTGAGCGGAAGCGATGTTTGCCAGGCTCAAAATAAAAATAACTGCGAGCAGGGCGACCCACAGTTTGGAGGAGTTAGGGAGCGCCCAATCTTTGTTTCTTGATTTGGAGTCAGAGGCGGGTACAGAGGCTGAGGGCGTTGACATGGTTTTTCTCCTGGAGCTTGCCGAATCCAACGAAGAAGCTGGCAGTAGTAGCACTACCGATGATCGTAAGAAGACAAATTCTCGGGGCGAGTTGCCACAAAATATTCATAGTGTTTTCAATCGATTAAGTGCTTGCTATCTTGAATTGAGCGGGTGATGGTGGTACTACTTGATGCAGGTTAGATGGCATCCGTCCCGAACTCGCTGACAAACAAAGCCCCTGCTGCCGAACGCATATTAAAAGCGGCCAAAATGCTCTTTGCCGAGTCCGGCTTTGAAAATACCAGCACGATTTCAATTGCGCGAATGGCGCAGACCAGCGAGTCGCAGATCATCAAGCACTTTGGCAGCAAAGAGGGACTGCTGGAAGCGGTCTTTGAAGATGGGTGGAACCACATTGCTCAAGCGTTTGGCACGCTGGAATACATTCCAACCCCCAGTGCAAAGTTGCAGGCGCTGGTGGGGCTGATTCTCTCCAAGCTGGAAGAAGACGAACAGCTCAAACAATTATTCCTGCTTGAGGGCCGCAGAATCCGCAAAGAAGGCCACATGGTCTTAATGACCAAAGGCTTTCTTGGCCTGGTGAACACGGCGGACAGACTGCTCAAAGAAATGCGCGATCTGGGGCAGATCCGTTCTGATCTCAACATTGAAGGCATGCGCTCTGCGCTCATCGGAATGATGGAAGTACTGCTGCGCGACAGAATGCTTGCTGGTCGGATTCCTTATTCAGCATCCTATACGGCAGAGGACATTCGAAAACTATTTCTGCACGTTCTGCATTCGTTCTCCGTCACTGCGGAACATCTCTCCAGTCACGCGAAACCCTCATAGATGAAATCTACGGATTGATTTCGTTTTATTTTCTTAGCGACACAACGGTCCCTCATCCCTCACACAAAATTCTATATTTTTCAAAAACGTCGACGCAGTAAATCGCTTTCCATTACGAAAGTTCACACATGCGGGTTGTCGACTGTTCGTTTTCGAACGACGGTAATTCATTTCCGCACACTTTGCGTGAGATGAGTTGTTCAGAAAATGTAAAGAGTGAGTAAGCGGGACGAAGTGAACGCTAACGCGCAAATGCAGTTGGCGTCTAAAAAATCATGCTAAGTAGAGTTAGCTGAAACTTTTGGCTGATTGGCATCGTTCTTGCAGGTAGAGAAGATCGAGAACGACAAAAGTTCAACGCAGCAGTTGGATTCACAGGGTTCAGGGAATGTTCACGCCCACGGTTTTGGCGGCCCCAGGCGAGAACAATCCCCGGAAATCGGCACGCATACGCGCACCTGTTTCCTAACCCACGCTTGTGAATTGTAGGTCATCGGCAAAGAATTGAAAAGTTCAATTGCCGAGGCAAAAAAAAGGCCGCCCCCAACCGGTTCCCGCCGAATAGCGGGAAAGAACCAAAAGGAGCGGTAATGAAGTCTTCGTTATTTTCCAAGATCATATTCGCAACGCTGGCACTGGCATTCGCCACCAGCGCATTTGCAGCGAACGATTCCCATAAGAGCAACTTTGAAATTGGCGCGGCCACACAGGTGAACGGCACGACGCTACCCGCGGGAGACTACACGGCCCAGTGGGAAGGTTCAGGCCCGGCGGTGCAGGTGAACATTCTGCAAGGCAAAAAAGTTGTGGCCACTGCGCCAGCTCAGGTCGTTACCCTGGACAGCAAAGCCAGCGACACGCAGGCGGAAGTATTGAACGGAGCCAATGGCGAGCGCCAACTCAAGGTGCTGCAATTTGCAGGGAAGAAAATTTCTCTGCAACTGGAAACACAATCAGCAAAAGCCCAGACAGCCGAGACCCGCTGAAGCCGCATTCTGGGCCGATTTTCCATTTCAGGGAGCAGGCAACTGCTCCCTTGCTTTCAAGTTCCAAGCTAGGGACTGGATTCATTCATCGGCTATAGAGAGGTTGCGCAGGCGGTGTGCAAATTGATTCGCGCCATCTTGCGACAAGACCAGTAGTCCTAGCACTCTGGTAAAAGTGCTCGCAGCATGGTCATGTATACTTTCTATCTGGCCGGAACATTAGCGGAGGAGCTTGGCTTATGCAATTTGATCTGCGGCAAACGCTACGCATGGCGGTTGCTACCCTTTTGGTTGCACTCTTCATTGTTCCCACGGAGGCGCTTGCACAAAGCCACGTGGTCAGCCCCGCGGACCTGCAAAAAGCAGCAACAGCAGCGTCGCAGGTAAGACAGCACAACATGGATTCAATTCAACGCCTGTTGTCAACGCCAACGGCTGAAAAAGCCCTGAAGTCGGCGAAGATGGACACGCAGCAGGTAAAAACCGCGGTCTCAACCCTTAACGATCAGGAACTGGCCCAACTGGCGACACGGGCTGACAAGGCGCAGGCTGACTTTTATGCCGGCAATCTTACCGAACGCGATTTGATCCTGATTATTCTCGGCATCGCGGTGCTGGTGCTGATTATCGTGGCTGTCCGCTAGAAATATTTTGATGGCGCGAAATATGCCGCAGAGACTCATTTGCATCCTGTGTCTCTGCGGCTTTGTTTTTGCCGCAACTCCCGGCGTCTGGCTGGACGTCCCTTTTATCAAGCAGGAAAAAGATGGCTGCGGCGCGGCCAGCATCGCCATGGTGATGCAATACTGGCGCAAGCAGCAGGCAAAAGAGGTTGACGCTGCCGCCGATGCGGTGGAAATCCAGCACGCTCTTTATTCCCGCAAAGACCATGGCATTCGCGCTTCTGACCTGGAACATTATTTCCAGCAAAACGGCTTCCAGACATTTGCTTTTGCCGGGAAGTGGGACGACCTGAAGCAACATCTGGAAAAAGGCCGACCGCTCATCGCCGCGCTGAAACCTTCGTCGCTGGAAAGCTCGCTGCACTTTGTGGTGGTGGTGGGAATTGATCCGGATGAAGGAGTGGTTTATCTGAATGACGCCGCACAGCGCAAACTTCTGAAGCAGGAGCGCGCCAATTTTGAAAAGCAGTGGAGCGCCGTAGGGAACTGGACGTTGCTGGCGCTGCCGAAGTAGATGTTGCTCGTAGCGGGTTTCTCCACCGGGGCGAGACGA
>JASLFF010000113.1 GCA_030150795.1 Terriglobales bacterium
CGCCCAGAACGATCAGGCTGTGCGTGTGCGAAATATTGAACGACAAGCGCTCTTCCTTCACCTGCGCATTGGCGATTTCAGGGCGTCCATACGCATTCGTAGAAAAAACCCATTCTCTTGGATCGATCGATACGTAGCGCGCCAATACCGTCCGCACCAAGGCCCGCGTAACCAGATACCGGAGCCGGTCCCTGGCAAAATAAAACCGCGATTGCTGCTCCTTCTCGTCTTGATTGAGCAAGGCCCGATAGTCCGAGAGCAAACGTGCGTCGGTTATTTCATCGTAAAAGGCGAGCCACAAATGGATCTCAGCCGGGGTGAGCGGAAGGGCGGCGTTCATTTTTCCAACGTTATGTGAGCTGCAATCCCCGCTGTCAGCACTCATGGATACAAATCAATTGCTTTGATGTCCGGGTTTCAGTCGGATAGCCGAAAGCATTGTTGATGTAAGAAACACCGTCAATCTTCACCTGGCGATTCACATGGCTGTGTCCATAGACGTGAATGCATGGCTTGAGTTTCCGCAACTGGCGCTCAAGCTGCACGGAACCAAGGACCGGATATAGGACCCTATGGACGCTTGGGATGTACTCCGGCATCAAATCAATGCGAGGCAAGAAATGCGAATAGGTAATAACTTTTTCGCCCTCCGTGCTGTTCCGTTCGTCATTCAATGCGGCAAAGTGGGCCGCAATATCTTTGTCCGTGAATCCACTCGGCCACCGGCAGCAGTGATAGTCCATCCACTTTGACCGCAGGTCGTCGCTCGGCTCGCCAAAGGAGTAGTCATACCATCCGAGCAGCGGGATGATTGAGACGCCCTGCTCGTGAAATGCCTGCATGGAAGCCCCAGCTGATGCGACCACTGCGCATATATCGTCAAACTTCTGCAATGAATTCTTTTCGCGATCTTCGCGAACCACCCACAAGTCGTGGTTTCCCGGGACGAACAAGACTTTCTTGAATCGCTTGGCGAGAGTGCTGAGGCACCAATCAAGCAGTCGCCGCGTGTCACTCACATCGCCGGCAAGAATGAGAACATCATCCTGATATTCGGCAACGGACAAGTTTGCAATCCACTTGGCGTTTGCGCTGTAGTCAATATGGATATCCGACAAGGCAAATACTCGCATTTACCACTCATCTTTCACGGGCATCTTGTGTTCAGTGACGCCAATCAGACCGTCAGATTCTCTAGTCGAACCCAAGGCTGTCAGGATAGCATGCGTCGTCGGCCTGGTGATTGCAAAGGGATTTGGGCCCGGCAGCCTGTTGCGTAAATAGCTGCAATGGATAGAAATTATTCCGGTGACCCTTGCGGCGCTTAAGCCCTGGCTGATCGGTGCGGAAGACTATTTTCGACCTAACGACCACCGTCCCGGCCCCGAATATGCCAGCATGAGCAAGCCACCCGCGATCGCCAGATTTTTACGAAAATGAGTTTCCTGCATTCCCGCCATGTTGCCGGGCAATGACCAGTAATTGTGGAACGTAACAGTGAGCACAATCATGTATACAAACATCACCAGAGCGGCCAAGCGTGACTGGTAACCCGTTATCAGGCAAATAGCGCCGCCTAATTCAATAACTGCGGCCAGCGCCAGCAAAACGGGAATTGCAGGCAGGTGCCGCGTACTCATGTACTGCACGTTCCCCTCCCAGGAGAATACTTTAGCAAGACCGCTGGTGAGGAAAATATAAGACATGAGCAAGCGCCCGAGCAGTGGAAGAATGGGATGGTCGAATTTCATCAGACTAAGATAGACGAACAGCAACTCTGAATGCCAGCGCGAATGATGCGTAGTGTATTGATTGATGGTGGCCAGGGACGGAATCGAACCGCCGCTGGAGATTGAAAACGCGCAAGTTATTGATTCTGCGTTTGGCCTAAAAGGCTACAAAGGCCAAAATGCCCGTTCGGCTGTACACAGTTTGTACACGACGCCACTAACATAACCGTTGGAAGAAAGCCTAGCAATCACCAGGATTGAAATCAAGATGATTTCTATTGTCGATGATCCCTGAATAGCAAATGGGAAGGCCCTGTCAAGAATGAAGCGGTCCTGCGCCCATTAGACTGGGAAGCCGCTGATGCGACGCTTCACTCCACAGCAAACGCGCGCTTACGGAATGGCATTCCCCGATCATCTACAATCTTTTATCCAAAAGGCATAAGAAGCGCGATGATCGAAGGAACGCCGCCATATCAACAGCAGCGGACAACAATTTCGTGGATCTTTTCGCCGTCTTTCCTGTTCGCCTCCACGGTGAGAAGCAGCCGCTCCCGGCACGCACGCATCACCAGCTCGCCTACGCCTTTTTCTCTGGTATGGAAGCTGTAGCGCTCTCCGCAGCAGCTTTCCAGGACGAAGCCCGTAAAGTCGCCAAAGCAATCAAAAATGACCTCCGCGACTTTGCCGGTATAGCCATGACCTTGCTCGTGCTCTCCGGGGATCCCGGGATCATCCGGCGTGGCAGGAATCCGGCCGGGGTCGATGCCCAGCCCTTTGATCTGATCGCCGAGCTGGTCGATGTAGCGCACAAACACCGGGTACCAGCTATCGCTTTTCGGGATGGCTTCAAGAATGTAGCGAAGCACGGCCAGGTTGCGGACCAGCCTTTCCAACAGCGGACGGCCGAGCTTGACCGCGACTGTCACGCGGAACGCTCCCAGCACCTTCCTGGCAGAAACGCTGATGTCTTGCAACGAACGGTTCCTGTGCTCGGAGGGTTTCCGGTCTCTGATGGTCCGCAGGAAAGTCGGGCCGGAGTGTTGCTGTATATCGACGCGGAACTGCTGGCCATCGCGCACGGTGAGTGGCAATTGCAGCGTGAGCAGGGCCGGCATCGGCCGGGCAACGCGCCCGGGTACCGGCACGTAGGTAAGCCCGCCGACCTTGCAGGAAATCGTGTTGGTATCGACCTTCGCAAGTTGCGATGGACCTCCACGCGCTGCCGCCAGCGCCAGGATCTCATCCGCATTCCAATCTGGGCCGTAGATGGTCGCCACCGTGTCCGTGGGAATGTCGTTCCAGCGGAGCACCAGCTCGTCAACTTGCGAACTATTGTTCCCTTCTGTTGATGCCGCCAGCGCCGCCACGCCCGGCCGCACACTGTCGGTCTTGGAGGGCTTGAGCAGGAAGGTGTGCTGCACGGTATGGGTTTCAATAGTGCCAGGATTGTCTGATTCCACAATGGCCAGGTTTCTCTGCGCCAGGCGGTCGCTGGAAGAGGGCGTCGCGCCGTTCGGAATCGGGTCCGTGGCGCCGGGCTGGAAGCGGACTTCAGCCACCATGCAGGTATGAATGCCGCGCACAAGTTGGACGATCGGCACGCGGCCGGTGAACGGGCCGTCGCTGCCGGGAGGAACGTTGACTGGGAATTGCGCTTCCGTCTGGTTGAAATCCAGCCAGCAGCCGAAGTATTGCAGCGCTTCCTGGCTTCCCGCATGGACCAGAGTCTGCTTGTTGGTATTATCGGGCTGTGTCGTCATGCTTTGCGTGGCGGTGTCGATTCTTCTTTCCGCAAAATAGGGAATCGAGGCAATCTGGTTTCCGGCGCCGCTGAAAAATCTGTTCGTGCCCAGCAGCGGCACGGTGCCGGACGGAGATCGCCTGTAATTCTGCACGTCCGCCGAGGGATTGGTGGTATAGCTCAAATCGGACACCATTGTATTGAAGGTGCGGAAGAAGACGCGCACGTCCGTGGCGTCCTGCGTATTAGCCCGGTAGCGCACCTTGGCGACAGCGAAGTTCAGCACCCGCTCGCCGCCAAC
>JASLFF010000117.1 GCA_030150795.1 Terriglobales bacterium
TGCAAGAATGTTTTCATGTCCGGGGCCGACGTGCGCGAGGTCCGGAACTTAAACACTGAGGCTGATGTCAGTGACTTTCTTCGCATGCCGCACCGGTTAATGACCAGGATCTACAACATGAACAAAATCACGATTGCCGCCATCAACGGTTACTGTCTGGGCGGCGGCCTGGAGGTGGCGCTGGCCTGTGACATTCGGGCAGCCGCCGATGATCTGAAAGACCGGGCTGGCGAAGAATTAGCGTTCATGGGGCTCCCTGAGGTAAAGCTGGGGCTGGTGCCGGCCTTGGGTGGTGTTTCCACCCTTGTGGCCACAATTGGCCGCTCCCGCGCGATGGACATCCTTTATAGCGGTCGCCTGGTGACTGCTTCCCTTGCCTTAGACATTGGGTTGGTCGATTTTGCTGTTTCCCGGGACAAACTTATGGAAGAATGCCGCCAGCGAGCCAATGAACTCTCCTCCAACTCACAACCCGCGATCCAGAGTGTGAAGCGGCTGTTTCAGGCTTCTTTGGTCCCGCAATATGAGGGGACGCTACAAAGGGCCAGAGATGAATTTACATTTTGCTGCACTTCGGGTGACAAGAACCAGCGGCTTGAATTGTCACGGCAGTCGCGGATCAATAATTTCCGTCAAACCCTGACAACAAAGACAAACGAATGAGCGTTCGCAGAGGTCCGAATCCGGCAGCCTTATGATGTTACCCGACAAGAAGGATTTGCAATACACGTGGAGAGCGTTGATACGCGAGCCGCTCTTTATCATCGCGGTCGTCCTGCCACTGGCCATGGGCATCGGCGCGAATACGGCCATCTTCAGCGTGGCAGATGCATTGCTGCGCCAGCCATTGCCATTCACTGACCTGAACCGGCTGGTATTGATGACAGAAAGCTCTCCATTGCGTCCTGGCGCAAGTTTTGGCGTAACCACAGCCAATTACCTTGACTGGAAAGCACAAAGCAAATCCTTTGAACCGCTCGCGGCATTTTCTCCGGAAGAGAGCGGGCTTACCGGCGTGGGCGCTCCGGAAGCAATCACGGCGGCAAGCGTAACCAATAACTTCTTTTCCACGCTTGGCATCGTTCCCGTTCAGGGCAGGACTTTTTCCGGCGGCGAAGTAACCGGAGAACAGGAAAACGCAGTCGTGTTGAGCTACGGGTTCTGGGAGCGGAGATTCGCCGCCAATCCCGATATCCTGGGCAAGGAATTAACGATCGATTCGGTCAAATATACGGTGATCGGCATCCTGAAAAAAGGAAGCGGTTTTCCTGTAAATGCAGACCTTTGGAAGCCGCTGGTGCTGGGGCCGCGCGAGATTGCGGACCGCAGCACACACAGGCTGCAAGTTCTGGGCCGGCTGCTGCCAGGGACTTCGCTTTCCCGGGCCCAGGCTGAAATGAAGGAAATCGCCACGCGGCTGGGAAAAGCTTATCCGGATACAAACCAGGGCTGGGGAGCGCGCGTGTTTCCCCTGGGTGACTTCGTCAGCGGAGGCTTTACCGCGCGATATACGCTATTGATGATGGGCGCCGTGATCTTTGTGCTGCTGATTGTCTGCTCCAATATTGCCAATCTCCAGCTTGTGCGCGGGATCGTAAGAAAACGTGAATGGTCTTTGCGTTACGCCCTGGGAGCGACGCGCTGGCATGTGATCCGAATCCTTTTGATCGAGAGCATAGGGCTGGCGTTCGTCAGTGCCGGACTGGCAATCTGGTTTGCCAATATCAGCCTGCGGCTGATTCGCGTCAACATGCCAGGGTCCATCGCCAGATTCATTCCCGGGTTTGACCAGATTTCCCTGAACCCTCGGGCCATGGTTTTTACCGTGGGAATCGCGGTCTTAAGCGGAATAGCTTCAGGCCTGCTGCCCGCGCTTTATTCATCCCGCACTGACATCAACAAGGAACTGAAAGAGGGAGGCAAGGGCTCAACCACTGATCGTTCACATCAGCGCCTGAGCACGATTCTGCTGGTGAGCGAAGTGGCCATCACTTTGATGTTGCTGGTAGGAACCGGCCTGATGGTGCGTGGCTCGAATACCATCCGGCAGACGTTTGCCGAGATGCGGCCTGAACAGGTGCTTACTGCACGCTTTCACCTTGGGCCACAATACGCGGAGCCAACAGAATCCTTGAAGTTTTATCAGCGCTTGCTGGACCAACTAGCCAAGATTCCCGGTGTGTCCGCATCTGCGGTGGCCACAAACATTCCTTATGGTGAAAATGCCCGGACAGCGCCGGTCACCGTGCAAGGCGCTCCCCCTACGAAAGCGGGAGAGCGCAACTCTGTGATGGTCCAGATCGTGAGCGCAGATTTCTTTCATACCATAGGAATTCCCGTGGAATCCGGAAGGGGTTTCCAGGCATCGGACGATGAGAACGCAGCTCCCGTTGCGATTGTGAGCAAGCAAATGGCACGCCGCTATTGGCCGGGACAGGATCCCATCGGGCGGCAAATTCAGATTGGCGGCATCACGGCTCCAAGCGCATGGTTGCGCGTGGTTGGCATTGCCCGGGATGTCCGTTACAACTGGCTGGATGCAGACGCCGGTTACGTGGTCTACCGGCCAGTTCCCCAGGTACAACAGCGGAGCGCGTTCTTGTTGCTACGAACGCAAGCTGATCCACACGGGCTTGTACGTGTCTTGCGGCAGAGCGTTGCAACCATCGACCAGGAACAACCGCTTTCAGATGTACAGTCGTGGGATGAGGTAATTTCCCAGTCGATGATTGGTCTATCTTATGTGCGGATCATGATGTTGGTTCTGGCTGTGCTCGCGATCGTGGTTGCCTCAGTCGGCATTTACGGACTGATGAGTTACACGGTGGCAACCAAGCGCGAGGAGATTGGGATTCGCATGGCGCTTGGTGCGCAACGCCGGCAGATCATGAACATGATTATTGGCAGGGGGATGCTTATCACGAATATAGGATTGGCCATCGGGCTGGTTGGGTCCTTTGTCCTTACCCGAATTCTTGCCAGCCTGGTTTTTGGCATCAGCGCCCTTGATCCGTTGACGTTTTTGGGGGCGGCAGCAATCTTTGTCGGTGTCGCGTTAATGGCGTCATACCTGCCGGCACGGCAAGCTTCAAAGGTCGATCCGTTAAACGTCTTCAAGGCGTAGTAAGAAAAGACTGCGCGAACACGTGAAGAGAGCCTCAGCGCGGACGTAATTGTGAAGATGTTCCGGCCAAATCTGGGAGCCTCCCATGATTCCTGCTAATTCCTTTTTATGAGCGCACTGTTTCGGGCTCCGAGTGAGGGACTGCATCCGGAGAAAAGGTAACGTATCCCTTGCTGTGCAGCGACGTCAAGTTTTCAAGCAGCGATTCTCTGTGGACTGGATTGACCGCGTCGAGAAGCTCTCGAAGCGTAGCCCGTCGTTCCGATGCACATTGCAGGACCAGATAGACCAGTTCCGCGATCCGCAGGCGTTTGGCATTTTGAATAATCCAGAATGACTTTTTCTCGTCGCGCTTCACCGGGGCAACGCCCTGTTGCCACTCCTTGTAAGCCTTATGAGTCGGTTCGATCGCTGAGTCTTTCAAGTTTCTGATGTGCTCCCGAAGCTGATCACGACCCTTAAAAATCTTGCTGATTTCAAAATCTGACTCCGCCAGCCTTCCTTCTACATTCACGATACGATCAGAAGTCTCCTCAGTGATAAGAGACGTACGGCCTGTCGCCGGGATCGCTGCAGGCTGCTGTTTGAAAAAGCTTCGTCCGAATTTCTGGTAGTAGATCATCGAGTGAAGGGAATCGGTCCCTCCCGCCCAGGGCCGAGGAAGGACTTGAGGGAACAAACCACCAGTCTCATCAAACGACTCATCACCTTCCTCTGCGGAGAGCATGCGCCGCTCACCTTCCACATTCGATTGATAGCCCAGTGACCTGACGATGTCGGCATCCCGAGGCTCCAGCAGACTAATCCCAAATTTTTCCGGGTTCTTGGCCACCAGTGCCGTTCCTGTCAGGACGAACTTGCCGATGCCTCCTGTTGACCAACTGTCTTTGTGCAGTTGAACGAAGCCCACAGTCTCTTTTCTCTCCGTCTCTGTCTCAGTGGGAAAGTGGCTAAAAGCCATGAGTTGGACCGCGATGCCTGCTTCGGCGAAGTTATTCATGGTCTCTCCCATGTACTGCACCTTAGTGCCTTTATCGATTAGGTCGAGCACGCGCTGGTTTCCTGACTCCATGCCAAACGAAACAGATACACAACCGCTCTCCGCCATTTTTCTGCACCGGTCCTTGGAAAATATCTTTTCCATGCGAAGTTCCGCACCCCAGCGGATTTTAAGGTCAGATTCTCTGATAGCGTCCGAGAGGCGTTCCAGATATCCGGGGGCCATTACGTCCACGGCAAAATATACGTAGGTGACCTTCTGCTCGCTGGATATTTTTCTCAGGTCTTCAACTACCACATTGACGGGCTTCTCGCGCCACGGCGACGTCGGCTTGTCAGTATTGAGGCCGTAATCACAGAATGTGCAGCGATTCCAGTAACATCCACGCGTGGGAGAATAATTAATGCCTCTTTCAGGCGAAAGGTACAGGTCCCATGAATACTGGTACTCAGGGCACCCTAGCGCAGCCACGTTTTCATAGTGAATCGACTGCGGAATGCGGAGAGTGTCTGACTTTGAATCATAGGTAATCAGGTTCGGGATATTTGTGTTTCTCATGATGTCGCCTTCGGCGTGAGCAATCTCGCAGATTGCAGTCTCTCCTTCGCCTACCACGATTCCGTCGCAGACATCAAAGAAGCGTTTCAATTGCGATTTGTCTTTCAAGTACTTGTAAGCCTGGCTGGTGGCTGTGCCCCCGAGTAGAAACAGCTTTTCCGGCCAGCGCTTCTTCATCAGCCGCAACAGATGGAGCCCAAAAAGCAACTGATGGTCATACACGATGCTCACGCCAATGCAGTCCGAAGACATCAAATCTTGATCGTCCACGCAGCGATCAAAGAAAAATCTCTCGAGCAAATAGCATATTTTGGCGTTGAGATCGGAGCTGAAAAGATCATTCAAATGATAGATGGAGAACCTGCCGCGGCCCTTCATCTTGAAATCCTGAATCTCTGCTGGATAAGATAAAGCCCCCAGAAGCCTGAAATATCGGCGCAACCGTTTGACGCTTTGCCCATAAGCATCATAGTCAGTAAACGTCTCAGGGTTGCGCATGGTGGCGGCTGCCCGCTTTATCGCTTCAGGATCGCTCTTTTCCGCCGCCCACAGTGAATAAAACTCCTCCTGCTCAGAAAAGCTCAAACCACCTTGCGATGCGAAGGCGTCCAGTCTGGACTTGACCTCATCGGAAAACCGGCCAATCACAGTATCTTCAAGACAATAATTCACGAACTCTATGTTCAGGTCGCGGGTGGATATATTCTCAAACCCGTTGTGAAGAAGATGTCCGCGCAGGTAAGCGGTTGAGTGATAGGGAATGGTGGGATCATCGAGTGGCGGATGTACGAACGTTATTTTCATTTTTCGATCTGATTTTCTACTAACAATCTGAAGCACTTAATGCTTGCGATCCCACGGAATCTCTGCCTGATCTGATATTTGAATCCCAATAGGCAGATTCAAACTCTGCTCAAATAAATGCAGGCTATTTTCCTCCTCTCTGGGTATGGAAGCAATGGCTATCTAGCTTTAGGCCAAACTAATTCAGGGTGTGTCTTAGACTGGTTCAGGTCTTAGCATTGCGAATTAAAGACGAAGTTTCCCAAAATGGCACTAATTCCCAAAATGGGAATCGGTCCACGAGGGACACTTCCCCGTGTAATGCTTCACGAATCCCTTCCATGCCCCCAATCTGATAAATGATTGGTGCAATGCGACCTAAGTCCTCGAGGAGGCATCCTCGTTGCCGATGCTTGAGCCCTCCTAGCTAGGACTTTGCGTACTCGGCACATTTCTGAAACATGCTTTCAAGATTGCCTTTCAGTTGGTGGATTTCGCAGGACTTCGCGCATTGCATCAAAATTGATTGTTATAAACCTGGTTGCTGATGATACTGCCAACAGAGGTGCTGGCTTGCTGGAGGGATTTCCCTTAAAGTCCACCAGGATGAGTCTGTGTTCCGTAATGGCATTTCGCAATTGCTTGATGTAGAGAGGCAGGTGGTGCAATGGAGACATTACCAGCAACGCAACTATGATCAACAGCCCCGCACTTATCTCCACTCCATGTGGCTTTGGGCCGTGCATCCACAAAACGAGAAGATAGCTGGCTGTGATGCCGGAAAGCAGGCTGGAGCACGCAAACAACGGCATACAGAACGTGTTTTCCCTCCGATCAAGATAGATGAAAGAAAGGCAAATCCCAAGCCCGGCATAAAAGAGACCAATCATCCAGCCGGCCAGACCTATCGGACTACTGAAAAGATAAACAAAGCCGACGCGCAATTCATTGGCGATCTCGCCTCTGCCCAGCAAGGCCACAACACAGGGAAAACAGATGAGGAGAAGCATCGCCACCGCTTGCTCCTCAACAAAGTATCCCAGGGCGGTTTCAGGCTCGCCCGTTTTTGCAATCTGTGTCATTGCCGGAATGCGAAGAACGTGGCCAGAAAGATAGGCCGCCAGATTTAACAAGGCGGCAAGGCTTAGCTCGTATTCATGAACCCTGGTGAAAGAGATCGCCAACGCGACCAGGCTTAACACCAGACCTGCCCAGGAAAACCAACGAATCCGCCGGCGGAAAAAACGGTCGATGATTGGCGAGATGATCAAGACCCCGGCCCGCATCAAGATCAGCGCCAGCATGATAGAGATTCCGCTAAAACTATAGGCGAGCGTGGTAGTGAAGATGATGGTGGCGAAACCCAGTCCGGAGATCAACGTTTGCAGCCTTGGGACGACAACATTCAAGCCAAACACGCGGCATTGAGAACCATATTTCCACCATCTCTTGGCAGTAATGAACAACAGTACAGTGATAGCGGTGGAAATGCCGGCAGCGGGGAGCAACTCTGCGCCAGGGATGGACCGTCCGCCGGTCAAAAGTCCCGATGTGACAGCTTTGCTGATACCGCTATAAGGGATATAGAAAAGAAAATAGCCCAGTGTAAGCGCCCAGATGCCCAGCGTATGGTCGCGCTTTCCCGGGGGCGGCACCACTTTGAGATTCACAAGAGTCCAGCTTTCTTATCTGTGGATTATGATTTGTAAAACGATGGGTCATGCTGCTGGCCCAGCAAAGACTTGCCAATGGTTGCGAGAATCTGATCGTCATTGTCGTGGCGCACATAAAAAGAGAGGTTCCTATAAATGCGTTCCAGCGGACTGGGCCGGTTGAGGCCGCGAGCGCCGCAGACGCGAATACATCGCTTGACAGTATCTTCCGTCAGATGCTCCATGCTGTGGCGAGCGCGGCTACCAGCCATACGGGCTTCGTCATAACGCCTTGTCTCCCACATGCGAGCGACGTGCTGTAGCCACAAGTATCCAGTCTCGATGTTGATTGCGCTTTGCGCGATGTGATGCTGAATGTAAGGGTCGGCGCTCTTGCCTTGCGAGCTAATGTAGTCGAAAGCGAAATCATACGCCGCTTCCGCCGCCCCCAGGAATGTCGCCGCGTAATGAGGAATGAAGCAGGTTTGCCAGCCATCGGTCAGATACTGGCCGGGTTGGCCAATCACATTGTTTTCGGAGATGAATGTCTGCTCAAAACGGACAACATGGCTGGCGGTAGCCCGCATGCCGATTGGGTCCCACCAGGATTTGTCAATCGTGATAGATGGATCAGAAAGATCACAGGCAAGGAGGAGGTGTGTTTCCGCAGGCGCGCTGCTATTTCTGGCGCCACCTGGTCCCGCTGTGCTTACCAGAAGGATGGCCCATCGTGCTCCGCCCGCGCTGGTGGCAAAGGCCTTGCTTCCTTCAACAACATATCCTCCTTCAACTTTCCTGGTGATCGTGCCAAAGCTCTGGTTTTCTGAACTTGCGCGTGCCTGTGGTTCTCCGCTCCAGGCGACCCAGGTTTCGCCGTCATTCACCACACGGCTGAACCAGCGTTCCTTTTGTTGGTCCGTTCCCAGGCCATCGATCAGGACGAGAGAATTGACATGCCCTTCCCAACAGCGAGCCAGAGCGAGGTCAGCTTTTGCGATCTCCTTGGTCATCAACCACAGCGTCAAGACATTTCCGCGATATGGCCCCAGTCCCCAACCCCCATGTTCGAGAGGAATCACGGCGTTCAGCAAACCTGCATAGAAGAGATCCTTGAAATCCTCTACTGGGTAGTCAGTCCCGCGATCGAAGGCGGCAGCGCGAGGGGCCAGCCGTTCACGCGCCAGCACGCGGGTCCTCTCAAGCAGTTCTTGTTTTTCGGGATTTAATTCGATGGAAAACACGACTCACTCCAGTTGATACCGATTTTTGCGCCATTCTCCCGTACGAAATTTACTGTTGACAGCGGTTGATACTCATATTGGGACCGCTTCCATGCGCATGCTTTTCATATTCAGGTTCGCGGGATCGCAATGGGCAAGCTCGCGTCCGATCACGTCAGGCATTTCTCTTCCAACCATTAACCTGAATTGTTCGCGCACCTGGCTGAGAAGAACGTCGTAGCCGTCAACCACTGTGCCGCCCCGAGCCAGAATGCCGGAAACCAGGGGTGTTGGATTAGTCCCGTAAGCAAGATCAATGATCACGGCATCGCTGTTCAGGGATTCGAGGGCAAATGGTGGCCCGTCATTCAGCCTGCCGATCGGAGTAGCATTCACCAGCAATGTGAAACCCCTGGCTTGAAACTCCGATAGCGAGACAAACGGCAGTCCCAGAAGCGTGCCGGCGCGAGTTCCACGATCCATGCTTCGATTTACTAAAGTGACCTCTGCTCCGGCGTCCTTCAAAGCGGCGGCCACCGCGCGGCCGGCGCCTCCACATCCAATCACCGCCGCTTTTGCTCCTTTGCGACTGCCGTTTACGACAGCGACGCTTTCAGGATCGGTGGTATCCGCTTTCCAACTGCCATTCTTGCGCACAAAAATATTTGTCGAAGCCGCCTTCCGTACCATAGGACTGCTTTGTGCGGCTGCCGCTATCGCCACCTCCTTATAAGGAGACACGATGGTGACGCCCTTGATGGTAATTCCCAACGATGACAGCGACAGGTTTTCCAGCAATTCCCGGCGAAAATCTTCAAAGCATTCGATGTGGAAAGGAACAAACAACGCCGGATAGTCGATGGCCCGGTATCCCGTGTTATGCAGCCGCGGCGAGAGTGACTGCGCAACCGGGTTTCCCGCTATCCCGTAAAGCTTTTCGAGAGGCCGGAGAGCCGGGAATCCATAGTCGCGCAGAAGTTGTTCCACCGTTAAATCTTCTGGCACGCTGCCGGCTTCAAGCCGCCCAAAAAGAAACGGTGCTCCGAAGTAGGGAGTTAAAAGCCGTGACCACAAACCACTCATTCCTTCCGACAGTGCAACAACATCCCTTCGGGCAACGGTTTTCAGGAAGAGCAGCGATTGCAAGCCATCGCTGGTTTTGCTGGAGGCACTTGCCAGATGATAGAACCTGGCTGGGATAGATGCCAGGTGAGCGAAGCTGGCGCTGAGCTGAGATGCACTGCAAGGCGGTGTTCGTTGAAAAAGCAGACGTTGCACTGGCGGGATGCGCCCGAGCACCTCCGAAGTCAGGTCGGACTCCGATTCTAATTCTATGAGGTTGTAATCTGCGGCGGCTGCGAGAAGTCGGCTGCGGCGTTCATTCCATGATCCATCAAATGTTCCTCCGCAACTCCGGCTGCGCAAGCTATACAACAGACTTCCCGGAAAATGATTACGCAACCATGCGGCTGGAATATCGCCACTCAAATCAGCTCGAACCTGCAACCATGAGACTGCTTCCGGCAGCTTTCTGATGGTTTCGGCCGAAGGAGGAAAAGCCACCGCAGCCACCAACTGCACGCTGTCCATAGTCTTTCTCCCCACAGATCTGGGTTAGTTGAGCCTTTCAATGGCTACGTTTGGGAACCAGGGTGGAATCGGGTATTTCGCACGGAGGGCAAGCCTAATCTCACCCCGGATTTTCGTCAAGGATTTTCAAGCTGCTAACGTTGACTTTTTTCAGATCAGTTTCCCAAAAGAGCATTCGCCTGATGTGTTCAGGGACAATCAACATCAATCCGCTCTGGTGGGGTCATGCTGTGTTGGCTCGATGACTCGCGAGTCCTTCAGTAAACCATAGAAGCTCATCGAAGAATTCTTTAGCTCGCTTTTGAACGTCCGGCGCCTGCGGATTGCCATCTGCGTCGAACGATTCCTGCACTCGAAAAACCGGTAAAGTGGCCGGAATCGGTACGCCGCCCAGATGGAGAATCACCTGGCGCAGCGAAATGAGGCACATCATTCCGCCTTCAGCAGATGACACCGTAATGATCCCAAAAGGTTTTCGCTTGTACTCCGGCTTCAAATAGTCCAGAGCGTTCTTGAGTACGCCAGGATAGCCGCTGCTGTATTCCGGGGTGACGATTACGATGGAATCGGCACGGTTGATCCTTGCGCTGAGTTCGAGCGCGCCGGGAGGGGCGTCTTCGCGAAACCTCAGCCTTTCTTCCATCATGGGAAGATTAAATTCCTTCAGGTCGATTAATTCGGTGCTTACTCTCTGCAGCCTGCGCAGCCAGTTCACCGCGAAGTCGGCAACCTTCACGCTCTCGCGATTCTTTCGGATACTGCCCAGAATGACGGGTACGTAAAACATTAATTCAGTCTTCCAGCGTACGTCACCTTATCACTCCATGGTCAAAACGGAAAGCTTTCATCGACCAACGGCATAGGTTGAGAACGCCAGAAAAGTGCAGCATAAGGCGCAGCTCGATGCTACAATCAGTGCCTCGCAGAGGCAGGATGGAAAGGAAAAATCGTCTATGAAATATTTGCGAATACAGGACCAGGCTGAAAATATCGCAGCTGCGGCGCCTGGCGCTCTCTCTGATTTTTCTGGAACATGGGTCAATACAAATACGGAAAATCCGGGCGTCACTCGTGTCATTTGCAGGCCTAATGGAAATACCTTGCGTTTACGCTTTGAAGGCAATGGTTCTTCAGAGCCGTCTGACTGGGGTGAAGTAACCGCCGAACTGCTTTATGCGGCGAGCATTCATGGCGGGCCCGCCATGTCGTTCCTTGCGGTTTTTGATCTCGGTTTTAAGAAGGTCAGGGTCGGGGCAAACTTGAATCAGGGTCTGCTGGTAATGTCCATCCACCACAGTTTGCAAAACGAAGCAGCCGGCCGTTCCAACTATTTCGCGCGTGAGTTCTTTCATCGCTAACCCGGAATTGAAAAGAGCGTCAATTATGAACAACACAAAATTGCAAGAGGCTGGCGGCACGGCAGTTGCTGCCAGAAGGGGGCTGGATCCTTCTGCCCTGCTTGGTGAGTGGAGCAATACCAACAATTCAGCCACCGGAATTACCCGGCTGGTGCTGACCAAGACTGGAAACGATGTTGCCGTGCGGGTTTTTGGAGCAGGCCGCCCTCAGGCTTTTGACTGGGGTGAAGCTCCGGCGGAGCTATTTGCTGATCTTCCCGAATTAAACAACGCTATGTCCTTTACTTCGTTCCACAATCTAGGATTCATGAGCGTTTGGCTGCTGGTTTATGTGAACAAGGGAGTCCTGGTGGTAGTCTCTTTGACTCGATTCCAGGACGATAGCGGCCGCTCAAACTATTGGGGAAGAGAGTTGTTTTTCCGCTCCCAGGAGCCGGTCGCAGTTCAATAGAAGGTCAGATTTTCCAGTCGGAGAAAGATCGAGCGACGTGTGTGATGGAGAAAGCCAAAAACCCCATCCAGGAAAATGCCAGCAAATTAGACCCGTTTCGCAGCGACTCGCGAAGAAATCTCCTTCGCAGCATCGCGATTTTTTGCCGCCAGCTGATTTTTGAGGATTTCGCTCTGCCAAGCGCGATCAAATCCTTCATCGATCTCGGCGCCGCCGACAATGAGAGTCAATTGTGAACTTTCTGTTGCGCTTCCATTGGAGCCTTTCTCAAGCAGGAGACAAGTTTCGCCCGCTTCGCCCACTGGAGCAGATGCCGGGTATTTTGAATTTGAAT
>JASLFF010000155.1 GCA_030150795.1 Terriglobales bacterium
GGTGAAACAGGGGAGGCGCGTCTGGTTGCTTATGTGCTGCGTGACAACATCGCCACGGTGAGCGCCATGCAGCTGAGGACGCATGCGCGCCAGCAGTTGCCGGATTACATGGTTCCTGCCGCCATCGTTTTTCTTGAAGAACTTCCTCTCACAGCAAACGGCAAACTTGATCGCAAAGCGCTGCCCTTGCCCGAAACAGTATCGGAGACGGAGGGCGACACATCGTTTACGCCCACGGAGGAAATAGTTGCAGGAGTCTGGTCAAGCCTGCTCGGATCTGCCGAAGTCCGGAGTAACAGTAATTTTTTTGAGCTGGGAGGACATTCGCTGCTGGTGGCCCAGATGGTGTCGCGTTTGCGCCAGATCTTTGGTTGTGAGATTCCGGTGCGAAGTATCTTTGAATTCGCGGTATTGAGCGAGTTTTCTTCGCACATTGAAGCACTCATCGGCAAGGCGCAGCCATTGCGGCAAAGGCCGCTTACCCGTATTGACCGCGAACATGATTTGCCGCTTTCGTCCGCACAGGAGCGTCTCTGGTTTCTTGATCGTTTTACCTCGAGCAGCAGTGCTTACAACATTGCAGGAGCAGCTCGGCTCAGCGGTGATCTGGACAAAGGGGTCCTGAAAAAGAGCCTCGGTGAAATTGTGCGCCGTCATGAGGTGCTGCGCACCAGCTTTGTAGAAGTGAATGGCGGGCCAGTCCAGAAGATTTGCAAAGAGGCGAGGTTCCAGTTCATTGAGAAGGACCTGCAAGGCCCGGCCGTCGGAAACGCTTTTCAGGAACGCCTGAGCCAGGAACTAAAACAGGAATCGCAACACCGTTTTGAACTCAGCGGTCCCGGGCTGCTGCGCTGCACGTTGTTCCAGATAGCTCCGCAGGAGCACGTCCTGTTGCTGGTGATGCACCATATCGTCTCTGATGGTTGGTCTATTGTGGTGCTGATTCGTGAGCTGAAGGAATTGTATGAGGCTTATCGAGAAGGCACGCCGTCTCAATTGGTGGAGTTGGAAGTCCAGTACGTGGACTATACCGCATGGCAACGCGAACTTTTGACCAGCGAGGGGATGAAGGAATCTCTCAGTTATTGGAAGAAGCAGTTGGCGGGTGCGCCGGTACTTCAGTTGCCAACGGATTTTCCACGCACAGACCAGCCGAGTTATGAGGGTGGAATCGTAAGGCGGGGCTTTGGCCTGGAACTGAGCGCGAAACTAAAGGAACTGGCCCGGCGTGAAGGCGTTACGCTTTACATGGCATTGCTGGCCGGGTTTCAAACGCTGCTCAGTCGCTATACCGGTCAGATGGACATTGTGGTGGGAACTGACGTTGCCAACCGCAACCAGCTTGGCTTAGAAGGCCTGATTGGCTTGTTCGTGAATCAGTTGGTGCTGCGGACAAGCCTCGACGGCAATCCCACATTCCGTAAATTGATCTCGCGAGTGCGTGAAGTTACGCTCTCTGCTTATGCCCACGCGGATGTTCCCTTCGGAAAACTAGTGGAGTTGTTACAGCCAAAGCGCGATTTCAGCCGCAATCCTCTGTTTCAGGTAATGGTGATTTATCACAATGCACCGCTGCCTTTGCAGGAATTTTCAGGCCTGAAACTAGAGCCACTGGAAATAGATATTGAAAGCTCAGTGTTTGATTTAAGCCTCGCATTTGTTGTGGAAACTGATGGAGAAGTCCGTGCGTCGTTGCGTCACAGCTCCCTCTTTAAAACGGCCACAGCGCAAGCCATGCTTAAAGATCTGATGGTTGTTCTTGAATGCATGGTGCAAGACCCTGATATGCAAGTCAACAACGTGGAGGTACCCAAAATGGAAGAGATAAAGACCAACCGCACAGAGGCGCGGTTCAACCGTCTGATGAACCTGAAGCCAAAACCTGCGGTCGTTTCCAAGACCAGCCTTGTAGCTTATGACGGTCTGTTCTCAGAGCGAGGACTGCCGGTAATGTTCCGGCCAGAAGCGGAAGATGTTGACCTGGCAAGCTGGGCGTCTGCCAACCGTCCAGAAGTCCTTGAGAAGCTCTCCAAGGCTGGAGCGGCCCTGTTCCGCGGATTCAAAATAGAATCGCTTCCCCAGTTTCGTGCATTTACACAGAGCATTTGTCCCGAGTTAATTGAATACGGCGAGCGCTCCTCGCCGCGCACAAAGATTGATGACGGAGTGTATACCTCCACGGACCATCCCGCAGATCAGCCTATTCAGCTTCATAACGAGCAGTCATACACGCTGAATTGGCCGATGAAAATCTGGTTCTTCTGTATGCAGGCGTCGCTTACCGGTGGATGCACTCCAATTGCAGACAGCAGAAAAATCCTGAAAAGGCTGAAACCGCAAACGGTGGAGAAGTTCTCTCGGAAGCAGATCATGTATATGCGGAATTACGGCGATGGATTGGGACTGCACTGGCCTGAAGTCTTCCAGACCACCGATAGATCGGCAGTGGAACAACATTGCCACGAAGCTTCCATCGAGTTTGAGTGGAAAGATGGCAACCGGTTGCGGACGCGACAGGTGCGTCCCGCGATCAGGACACATCCATATACGGGAGAACAATCCTGGTTCAATCACATGCTCTTTTTTCACATTACAAGCCTCCCGCCCAGCGTGCGAGATGCGTTTGTTTCCGGGATCAAAGAAGAAGATTATCCGTTTAACACCTACTACGGAGATGGTTCGCCGATTGAACCCTCGGTGCTTGAGGAAGTCCGGGAGGCTTATACCCAGGAGACAGTGGCTTTTCCATGGCAGAAGGGTGACATCCTGATGGTAGATAACATGCTTGCCGCCCACGGACGAGAACCTTTCACCGGGCCACGCAAAATTATGGTCGCCATGGCTGAGCTGTTTAACGGCAAAGTGGCGGCGGGAGCAGGCAAATGAATCAGCAGGAAACAACACCACTCAACGGTTTCCCGCTCTCCTCGCATCAGCGGAGGCTCTGGCTGCGCCAGGATCGCGCGCTGCTGTGCGCCCAGACAGTGGTTCTGGTGGAAGGCCATCACGATTCAGCACTACTCAAGGCCGCATTGCGTCGCATTGTGGAAGAACATGAAATCTTGCGGACCACCTTTCAGGCTGTTCCGGGAATGAAGATGCCGCTGCAGGTGGCATGTGGCGAGCCTGAGTTGTTTTGGCAAGAGTGCCATATTGATGGGGAGAAAGCTCTTCATGGTGTTTGCGCAGAGGAACGGCAGCGTGAATTTCAACTTGAGAGCGGTCCGGTGTTCCGCGCCTTTTTTGCCTCTACTGGAGAAAAATCCTGTTATCTGGTGCTTACTTTATCTGCTCTGTGCGGTGATCCTGGCACGCTAACCAATATCGTTCGCGAATTGGCGGAAAAGTACAAAGCTGCGGAAGCGGCGTCGGCGGAAATCCTGCAATATGCTCAGTTTTCTGAGTGGCATCATTCGTTGCTCGATGAAAACGATGCTCCAGCGGGCCGAGAGTACTGGTGTGAAGCCGCAAAGAAAAGTGCGCAGCAGCTTCTTAGGTTTCCTTTTGAACCAAGCCGGATAGAACGGAAGGGAAGAGCCACAGAAACAATTCGTCTGCTAATGGGACCAGCGATTGCCGCAAAGATCAGGTCGCTGGCCGCTGGGAATGGGACGTCGGAAGAAACTGTTTTGCTTGCTTGCTGGAACGCATTGATATCGCGATTCAGCGGGCAGCCTGCACAGACCTGCTGGGTTACGCTCTCTGGTCGTGGGCATGAAATGCTTGCGAGTGTGTATGGATTGTTAGCGTCCCCAGTCCCAATTCAATGGGACGTTGAATCTGCGCCGGATTTCAACCATGTTATCGCGCACACTCATAAAGCGCTTGCCAAGGCCGCCGAGTTCCAGTGTTTTTACCGTCCTGAACAATTTGAGGAGCAGGCGTGCCCAGATATTCGGATTGGCTTTGAGTTTAATGAAAGCGTTGCCGCTAGGACTCGCAAAGGAATTTGCTTTTCAACCAGCAGGTTGTTTTCTTGTAGTGAAGAGCTTGACCTGAAGCTTTCAATTACTGCCGGGAAAACTTCTTACTGTGCGCAGCTGCATTACAACCCTCAATTCTCCGCCAACTTTGTTCAGGAGATGGCTGCATGCCTGCAAACGTTCGTGAGCAATGTGGACGATGCAAAACCCGTTGCGGAGATTCCCGTTCAACGTGAG
>JASLFF010000159.1 GCA_030150795.1 Terriglobales bacterium
AACGCCAGAAATGCTCTCACCGTTGGCGATGGCCCATTGCACCGGCGCAGCGCCGCGATACTTCGGCAGCAGCGATGCATGGACATTGATGTTGCCGTAGCGCGGCAGCTCCAGCATCCACGGCGGAATGATTCTGCCGTAGCCCACGACGATGATTGCATCGGGCTGCAAGGCCTCAAGCTGCGCGCGAAATCCTTCATTCTTCTTTATTTTTTCCGGCTGAATGACGGAAAGCCCTAGCTTTAAGGCCGACTGCTTGACCGGTGGTGCAGTCAACGTCATGCCGCGGCCCTGTGGGCGGTCGGGCTGCGTGACCACGAGTTCAATTTCGAAACCGGCGGCGTGAAGACGCTCGAGTGACGGCATAGCAAACATCGGCGTGCCGCAAAAAACCAGCTTCATGCCCACTCGCCGGCGCGCACCAGCTTTTTGATTTTGCGCTTGATCAGGTCACGCTTGAGCGCGCTCACGTGGCTGATGAAGAGCCTGCCGTTCAAATGGTCGATCTCATGCAGGAAAGCGCGGGCCAGCAGCTCGTCGCCGGTTTTTTCAAACCAGTTCCCTTCCACGTCCTGGGCGCGGACGGTGACGATGTTGGCGCGTGTCACGTTCTCGCGAAAATCCGGCAGGCTCAAGCAGCCTTCCTGTCCGTTTTGCTTGCCTTCACGGCCAATGACTTCTGGATTTACCAGCACCAGTTTGGCGTTAGGGTCTTCTTTGAACGTAGTGTCAATGACGGCGATGCGCTTGCCAATGCCGATCTGCGGCGCGGCCAGGCCAACGCCGTGGGCCGCATACATGGACTCAAACATGTCATCGACCAGCTTCTTCAGCTCTGCATTGAATTCGGTGACCGGTTCAGCAAGTCTTTCCAACACCGGATCGCCATAGACTACGATTGGATAAATCATTCGTTCTGCTAGAACTCCCGCAATTGTTGTTGATAGCCGGCAAAATTCCGCCGTGTCTCGACGATGGAATCGCCACCAAATTTCTCCAGCGCACAGCGTGCCAGCGTGAGCGCAACCATGGCCTCAGCGGCCACGCCTGCCGCCGGAACCACACAAACATCGGAGCGCTCATACGCGGCCTTGACTGGCTCACGCGTGGCAAAATCCACTGAGCCCAGCGGACGCCTCAAAGTAGAGATCGGCTTCAGGTAGCCGCGCACCAGGATGTCCTGCCCGTTGGAGATGCCACCTTCAATTCCACCCGCGTGATTGGATGCCCGAGTAAAGCCCGTAAATTGCGCCTTGCCGCTTTTGCTGTATCCGATTTCGTCATGCACCGCGGAGCCGAATGAGAGCGCCGATTCCACGCCGGTACCGATCTCCACGCCCTTTACGGCCTGCAATGACATCACAGCCATGGCCAGCATGCCGTCCAGACGCTCATCCCACTGGGCAAAAGTGCCGAGGCCTGGAGGGACATTGTGCGCGACGACTTCAAAGACGCCGCCAATGGAATCTCCCGTGCGCAGAGCCTGATCGACCTCTGCTTTCATGCGCTGCTCGGAGTCCGGATCAGCACAGTTGAGAAGAACCTCCGGTTTGGCATGCAGCTCCTGAAGTTTTTCCCACGGCACTTCCGCATTCGCCAGAGTAGCCTTGCCCACAGCGATCACGTGGCTAAGCACTTCCATGCTGAGCTCGCGTAAAAAAAGCTTAGCGATTGCGCCAATCGCCACGCGCGCAGCGGATTCGCGCGCTGAGGCGCGTTCCAGAATGTAGCGGGCTTCAGGGAAGTTGTACTTCAGCGCGCCGGCAAGATCGGCGTGTCCGGGACGGGGAGAAGCCACGCGCTTGTGTTTCTCCGGATCACCCGGCTCAACCGGCAACGATTCTTCCCAGTTTTTCCAATCCTTATTCTCCAGCAGGATAGAAATCGGCGAGCCAATTGTCTTGCCATGACGCACGCCGGAAATAATATGCGCCTTGTCAGTCTCGATTTTCATGCGGCCGCCACGGCCAAAGCCTTGCTGGCGCCGCCATAGCTCTCGGTCAAGGAAGGCCTGGTCAATATTCAAACCTGCCGGTACGCCGGAAAGAAAAGCCACAAGGCTCTCTCCGTGCGATTCTCCGGCAGTAAAGTAGCGCAGCATGCGTCAGGACGAACCTTAGATTGTATCCGATCACTATGTCGCTACGCTCCAAACCGCTTGAGCACTATCGCGTTGATTGAGGGCATTCTGCGCTCGCAGCAGGCGGCTCGGCACGCAAGTCGGCCTCGCCGATTACGCTCACAATCAATAAAGGAAGAAAAAAAGGGCGGGCTGACGAGGCCCGCCAGGACGAGAAGGGTTTGCGAGGACATGAGATTTAGAGCGATATTTATGCCGATAGCCGGATCAGGCGGCGTGCCGAATCTTGCTGCGTACTTTGTCGCGCGTTTCGTCGTCAATTGACGTAAGGTTGTGCTGCTCGCGGCCATGCTGTTCTGCCTTACGCAGCACTTCGTCCGGACTAGAACCTTTCGCTTCCCATGAACATCCGGTAAAGCCTGCGTCGGCGCAACGGAATGAGTAACTCTCTTTTCCTTTATCAGTGCGGTTGGGCTGGGTAATATTGGCCATAGTTTCCTCCAGGAACCATTGTGCCGCGAATCCAGAGCTGAGTGGGGCAAGATCGAAAGCTGCTGGTGAAAAATCGTGAGCAAATGCCCGCCAATGGATGGGAACTAACCTTTTTGTCATGAATAAGATACTGGTAGCTGCAACCGTCAAGAGTGAAAGCCGCTGGTCTGTAAAAGCGGTTGGCCACCGATGGTCCCTTCAATAGCTCCTGGTGAGCAACGAAAGAATTTTCTTAAATAAAGGTACCAAGGCTCGACTCCTGGCGAGAAAACAATTCTTAACCGTTTGTGTTCTATCTAATTGAAAGCAAATTGTTTCTAATAGCGCATTGTCTGCGGGAAAATGCATCCAACCTGTTATGCTGCGGCATTGCCGCATGGAGGGCTTTATTGTCAGTCGCTAGCCGGACCAGGAATACCCTGGTGAAAGTCGCGATCATTGCCCTTTCCTGGCAGGCCAGCGCCGTTGCCCAAAGCGCAGCTCAGCCCATCATCACAGCGCAAACACAAAATCTTGATGCTCTACTCGATCAAAGTTACAACGCCATGTATAACCTGCGCTTTGATGATGCTCTGCGCCTCGCGGAATCCGCAAAGCGCATGGCCAATGACGATCCTGTTCCATGGGTGGCGCAGGCTTGCGCCGCGCTCTTCCGGGAATTCGACCACATGCACATCCTGCGCAGTGAACTTTTTGGCGCCGACGACAAATTCGCCGACGGACCGCCTTTTACCTGGGACCCGCAACGCCGCAAGGACTTCGACACCGCTCTGGTCGGCGCGGAAAAGCTGGCCCAGGATCGACTGAAGCAAAGCAAAGACGATCCCAGAGCGCTGTTCGCTCTTACCTTGGCTACAGGCTTGCGTGCTGACGATGCCGCACTGATTGCCAAGAAAAAATTCAGCGCGCTCTCTTACACCAAATCGGCAAATGGCTATGCGGAGCGCCTGCTGGCGCGCTCTCCCGATTATTACGACGCCTACATCGCCACTGGTATGGGCAAATACATTATCGGCGGCAAGGCCGCTCCGGTCCGCTGGATGCTCCGCCTTGGCGGACTCAAAGGCGACCAGGAGCAAGGGGTAAAAGAGCTGGCGCTGGTTGCCGACCATGGCCGTTTTCTCATGCCTTTTGCCCGCATTCTGCTGGCTTTTGATGATCTGCGCCACAAGAACAATGTTGCCGCCCGCCAAAAGCTCGAGTGGCTCCGTGAACACTTCCCCAATAATCCGCTCTTTTTACAGGAAATTGCCAAATTGGACCATCCTATGCCTGACCCCGGCCAGGACTGAACGGCAATTCTCATTTACAATAGAAAACATCCCAGATTGAACAACCTACCCGAACATTGCTCCCTGAAAGGTGCATTTGTAGGTGCATCTGCGGGGACATACCCTTTCGTACATCGGCAAAGCCCATGCGACCTGCTAGCATTCCGATACGCTGAAGGACCTTTGGAGAGTATTGTTTGGAATGTACTTTGGAACCCAGAAAACCCTTGAAAACTGCTGCTTTCCTTGCCTTTGCCATGCTGGCCCTTGTGGCCGGCGCGTCGGCCCAACTTCAGCAGGTGGCATCCAAGTCACCGACCGTTGAGGACAAACTGGCCCAGTCCTACCATGCAATGTATGACCTGAAATTTCAGGACGCCTTCAAGGCCGCCGATGAAGCCAAAGCCGTAGCCCAAGACGATCCGTTGCCTTACGTAGCTCAGGCGTGGGTAGTATTCTTCCGCGAGCTCGACCGGTTGCACATTCTTCGTAGCGAGCTGTTTGCCACCGATGATAGTTACAATTCCCGCGACGCCTACACGTGGGATGCCGCCAACAAGAAAATTTTTGACAGCAGCCTTGACCAGGCGGAAAAGCTGGCGCAAGACCGCTTAAGCCGCAACCAGAATGATCCCCGCGCACTGCTGGCGCTTTCACTCATCAACGGCCTGCACGGCGATGATTTTGGCATTTTCACCAAGAAAGACCTCAAGGCCATCTCCTATATAAAAACCGCCACCACTTACGCTGAGAAACTCCTCGCCACGTCCCCGGATTCCTATGACGCTTATGTCGCCACCGGAATGGGCAAGGTGATTGTGGCGCGTAAATCCGCTCCGGTGCGCTGGGTGCTTCGCCTGGGCGGCCTCAAGGGCGATGAAGGCGAAGGTGTAAAGGAACTAACGCTGGCCGCCGACCACGCTCACTATCTCGCTCCGTTTGCCCGCCTGCTGGTGGTGTTTGAGGACGTGCGCTTCAAGAACACTGATGACGCGCGCCGCAAGCTGGAAGCGCTGCATCAGCAGTTCCCCAACAATCACCTTTTCCAGGAAGAACTTGAGAAACTAGGCCGCACATCAGCGCAACTGGTCCGCCAGGGCAACTGAAGCCGCGCCTTCAATCTTTCCGCTGGGCCCTTGCTGCACAAAAACTACTGCGCGCAGGTCGTTTCGCTTCCAGTCTTTTTCCAGCTTAAGCGGCACGGTGGTTTCCATGATGCCATTGTGCAGCATTCCCAGCTCTCGCAACTCGCGGACAACGGCTGCGTGGTGCAGAGTGCGTCCGCCGTTCTCGCCCGCGCCCACTTGTGTCGATAAATTGTCTTCGGTGATCGCCAGCATCACTAGCGCGTTGGCGTTTGGTGATGGAGGACCTTTGACCTGGACTGTGAGTTGGTCCGCTCCCGCCAAAGCAATTTTCACTTGCGCGGTTTCCAACTCGCTGGCTTGCTGGCGGATCGTGTGCTGGGCCTGTCCGGCATCATTGCCCACAAATTCCACCGCGCCATCCACCACCATCTCAGGCGTGTAGGGACCATCCACTTTCAAC
Source organism: Terriglobales bacterium (assembly GCA_030150795.1). The sequence goes on from JASLFF010000159.1 coordinate 5,392, forward strand.
GCCCGCGTGTACTGCTCCTGCCGCTGGGTAAACTCCGCGGATGAGAATCGGTCTTTCCATCCCAGTGAATTCCAATAATCCACGTGGAACCCAAGAGGGATCACCTGAATGTTCTTGGCGGAAAGCTCCTGTCGCAAATGCCCCAGCAACTCATCCGCCGGCGGACAACTGGAGCAGCCTTCTGAAGTGAATAGCTCCACCACGACTGCTCTGCGCGGAACTCCGGCGTCCGTTGCCCTGGCCACAACAATTGAGACACAGATTGCGGCGGTCAACAGGATTGCCACCGCCAACGTTCGTCCTATGTGTATCTGATGCACTGCTTTCCCTTTCGCTGCAGGCCTGCCCACCAGACTCGAGGGCTTTATAAGGCCTTTGGATAGAAACTCTTGCGAATCAGTGGAAACAAAGGTGTACGGGATTTGGCCTTTCATATTGACTCTTCATTCAGTAAAAAAGCATCATACTAATGAGTCGGTTCGCCTTAGTGAATGTCGGCTTCATGCCGTTGCCCCTTCAATGGGGCTGAGCTAAGGGGACTGACTTTTTTGATGTCAAATGGGTTTTTCTTGCGGTCATAAACGTTGTATTCTCCACTTTTTCTTTCCTTTGCCTCTTTCATCTTAGCGATGTCGTAGATGTCCCATACCAATTCAATTTTGTCTCTTAAGAAATCAAAGTAGCGCATTTCCCCTCTTTCAAAGGCTCGTTGAACAGCCCAGAGCGCATAGTCAATGGCCTGCAAAACAGGCTCTTGAGCAGGCTGGCTGGTTTCGATAGTGACCTTTGTGAGAGATGCGCCCGAATGTTTTTTGCGAAACTTTTCAGTTCCTCTTTCTACTGCATGTCGGAGCGCAAACTGCTTTGTTTTATTACCGCGGCGGGCAAAAACGATTGTATTTTCGGTTGAGAGGTGAAGCTGTCTGGAAAACAGATTGGAAACCAAAAAATTATAAAAATGATCCTGTGACTTTTTATGTATTTCACGAAACATCTTTTCTTCTTTTCGTGCGACAATCACTTGGACACCAAAATCCATTTTTTCTAATGCTGAATACACCAGCTTCCTGACTTCTGGACAATCAT
>JASLFF010000803.1 GCA_030150795.1 Terriglobales bacterium
CGATGGTTGGTCGGTTGGAGTGCTGGTGCGGGAGTTGACGGTGCTGTACCGGGCCTATGGTGAAGGGCAGGTATCACCGTTGCCTGAGTTGGGAGTGCAGTATGCCGATTTTGCGGTATGGGAGCGGCAGTGGATGCAGGGAGAAGTGTTGGAGGAACACCTGGGTTACTGGCGGGAGCAGTTAGCGGGAGTGGGGCGGCTGGAGTTACCGACGGAAGGACGGCGAAGTGGGGTAGTGGCCCACCGTGGGCAGGAGTTGCGGTTCCGGATAGCGGAGGGAGTGGCGGCGGGGCTGGCGCGATTGAGCCGAAGAGAAGGCATGACGCTGTTCATGACGTTGCTGGCGGGGTTTCAGCTGCTGCTGGGGCGCTACTGCGGGCAAGAAGACGTGGCGGTGGGAACCGACGTGGCCAACCGCAATCATGTGGAGACGGAACATCTGATTGGTTTTTTTGTGAATCAACTGGTTTTGCGGACGGATCTGGGGGGACGGCCGAGTATCCGGGAGTTAATGCAGCGAGTACGGAAGGTAACGCTGGAGGCCTATGAGCATCAGGAGGTTCCGTTCGAGCGCCTGGTGGAAGAGCTGAAGCCGAAGCGCGATCTACAGCAGCACCCTTTGTTTCATGTCGCCTTCGCCAGCCGCAATGTGCCATGGACGAGCTTGCAATTGGGCGAGACGCATATAAGCGCGCTGCCACTCAAAAGCGCAGCCAAGTTTGACATCGCGGTTCTGCTCGAAGAGGCGGACGGAGAGCTGATTGGATCGTGGGAGTATGACACAGACCTCTTTACCGCGAGCAGCATGGAGCGAGCGCTTGGGCATTACCAGATGGTGCTGGAAGACATGGTTGCCGATCCAGAACAAAATATCTGGGACGTGCCCCTGCTGACCGCCGCGGAATTAGAACAGCTGGTGGTTCATCGGAATGGCGGCGACAAATGCTATCCGGAGGGATCGATCGAAGAGCTGTTGCAGGCCCAGGCAAGACAAAAACCTGATGCCATCGCCGTCAGCCACGAGGGGCATCACCTCACGTATCGTCAGTTGCAAGAGCGTGCCGAGGCCTTGGCGGATGAACTCAGGCGGCGAGAACTGGCGGAGGAAGCGCATGTCGCGGTCTATGTTGACCGCGGTATCGAAATGGTAATTGCACTGTTGGCCATATGGAAAGCCGGCGGCGTGTATGTGCCGATTAGTCGGGCTTATCCCGGTGACCGGGTTCGCTATATCCTGGAAGATGCATGCATCTCACTTGTTCTTACGCAGAGCGTTTTCATGAACGAGGTGTCATTGCGTGGCGTAGAGAGCATTGCGATTGACCAGAGACTGGCAGGAACTGTCCTCGCAGTCGGCTTGGGCATACCTTCACGGCACTTAGCCTATGTCATGTACACCTCTGGTTCCAGCGGGCGGCCCAAAGGAGTGCAGGTTGAACACGCTGGAATGCTTAATCATTTGTGGGCAAAAGTCTGGGACTTGCAACTGACAGAGTCTGACGTTGTGGCCCAAACGGCCTCCATCTCATTCGATATCTCGATCTGGCAGATACTCGCAGCGCTTCTGGTAGGCGGCAGAGTACAGATCATCGGCGATAACTTGTCTCAGGCGGGACAAGACTTGTTGAGAGAGGCTGAAGAGCATGAAATATCGATACTGGAAACAGTTCCGGTGCAGCTAGAGGCATTCTGTGACGACCTGGAGACCGGGAAGAAACTCCGGGGTCTACGATCCCTGCGACGGATGATTTGCAATGCGGAAGCTTTACCGGTCTTGACCGCAAACAAATGGCTGACTCAATATACGCACGTCACTCTGATCAATGCATATGGACCTACGGAATGCTCTGATGATATTTCCCACGAGAGGATGCATCTGGATATAGAAGGTCGGCGGGCATATGCAACCCTTGGGCATCCACTTCCAAACATGCAGGCATATGTGCTTGATCAAGAGAGCCAGCAAGTTCCCATAGGAATTGCTGGCGAGCTTTACATCGGCGGGGCCGGGGTGTCAAGGGGATACATGAACCAGCCGGCTTTAACGGCAGAGCGGTTTCTTCCTGATCCATTCAGCGATAAAGAGGGTCAGCGGTACTACCGAACCGGAGATAGAGTGCGATGGCTGGAGCATGGGAATATGGAGTTTCTGGGGCGTCTAGATGGGCAAATCAAGCTTAGGGGCCACCGCATTGAGCCGGGAGAGATTGAGTCGGTACTACGCGAGTCTTGGGATATTCAACATGTAGTCGTCATTTGTGCAGAAGTAGGCGGCAGCCAACAGCTGGTGGCATATGTAGTTGCACACAAGGAAGCGGAGCTAAATACCCATGAACTACAGGACCGGTTACGGAAAAGGCTTCCTGAATACATGGTTCCGAGGGTGTACGTGCTCTTGGACAGGTTACCTTTGACATCGAACGGCAAGATCGACCGTAACGCTCTGCCTGTACCTGAGCGAGGTGGCATTCATAAGTACAATATGCCGCGCAATATGGTGGAGGAGATTTTGTGTGGGATTTGGGCAAGGGTCCTGCGAATGGAGCGTATAGGCATTGATGACGACTTCTTTGAGCTGGGCGGGCATTCATTACTTGCAACACAAGTAATATCACGGATTCGCGAGGCGCTGGAAATTGAAATACCACTCAGGATTCTCTTTGAAGCTCCAACAGTCAGGGAGTTAGCTTCAGCCGCGGAGAGTATCCGGCTGAAAGGGAAGCGGCCCCCCATGCCCCTCATTCCAAGAGAACGCACAAACCGCGCTGGCCTCCCGCTATCGTACGCCCAGCGGCGGCTTTGGTTTATCGATCAACTGGAGGAAGGAAGCTCAACGTATAACGTACCGTTCGCCGTCAGGCTGAGTGGGAGCCTGGATGAGGCCGTACTACAAAGGAGCATTAATGAAATTGTACGACGTCACGAGATACTGCGCACCAGTTTCCCCTCGGATGACGGAGAGCCCGTCCAGCACATTGCTCCTCCTGGATGGTTGTCGCTGCCGCTAGTCGATTTGGTGCACCTTGAACCGACGGCCGCTGAGCACGTGGCACATCGATTGGCGGCGGAAGAAGCCGACAAACCATTCGATTTGAGTCGCGGGCCAGTGTTCAGGGTTACCCTCCTGCGATTGCCAGCCCAGGAAAACATTCTGCTGTTTAGTCTGCACCACATTGTCAGTGATGGGTGGTCGCTGGGAGTATTGGTACGAGAATTGACGACTCTTTATGAATCCTACTGCATGGGAAGATCTTCACAGCTGCCAGAGCTGGAGGTGCAATATGCCGATTTTGCACTGTGGCAACGCGAGGTGCTGCAAGGCGATTTGCTCGAAACACAATTGGATTATTGGCGGCAACAATTAACGGGACTTACTGTTCTGCGGCTGCCCACGGATTATGCCCGTCCTCCAGCGGCAAAACATCGAGGAGCTGAAATTCATTTCTCATTGTCCTCTGAGCTAACAGCGAACTTGTCAACATTGAGCCGTCTTGAAGGTGTAACCATATTCATGACTCTTCTAGCCGCATTCCAGCTTCTGCTCGCTCATTATAGCGGTCAGGACGATGTGGCCATAGGAACAGATGTTGCTAACCGCAATCAACTCAAGACTGAAGGTCTGATCGGCTTCTTTGTAAATCAGCTGGTTCTGCGTACCGATTTAAGCGGCAATCCAACCTTTCGCCAGCTTCTGCATCGAGTGCGCAAGGTAACTCTGGACGCCTACGTCAACCAGGATGTCCCGTTTGACCGTTTGGTCGCGAAACTTGCACCAGAGCGGCGGCTAGGACGCTCGCCTTTATTCCAAGTGAAACTGGTCTTGCAGAACGTTGCGTTTAGTGAATTGCGTTTGGGCGAGTTGAGCGTCAGCCTTATTCCTCAGGAACAGACCACGGCAAAAGCGGACCTCCTCCTTACCTTTACGGAGGGCGACGGGAATTTACACGGAACAATTCAGTACAGCAAGGAATTATTTAAACGTGAAACGGTATTAAATATGGTTGTTCAGCTCGAAGATCTCCTGGCGGTTGTTTGCAAAGATCCTGGATTAAAGCTCATGGACTATCATCCGGCACGAGGAGTCAACCGCGGCAATTTCACAATGGCTTCAGGAGTTGAAAACGTTGAGGAGTATCTGACCCAACCCCACGGATTGCACGGTTAAACCAGCCAACGTGGCATCCGCTCATACATAATCGGAGAAATCATCATGAAGTTTTCGATAGAGCATGGCAGACGTGCGATTCATTATGTAGCAACCGAACTGGTATCAATACAAGAACCGGA
>JASLFF010000297.1 GCA_030150795.1 Terriglobales bacterium
CGGGCGTTGGTGCGGAAGCTGGTTGTCTCCACAGTGGCGTGCAGGTTTGTTTCTATGCCCTTCCGGGCCCGCGCCAGCACTGCATGATTTTCATTTTTAAGCGCCAGCGGGCTGCCATCTTCAAATAGGGCTCGCGCCAAGTTCTTTTCATCTGCGGAGAGATTGCTCTCCTTGTCCGTAGCGTTCTTTCTGCGCACCAGCTTGTAGGTCTTGGATTCGTCCTGCTCAATCGTGAGATAGCCCTTGGCTGCCAGGCCCATAATTGCAGCGGTAAACGCTTTTTCGTCAAAGCCCATGCGCTTCAGAAAGCGCATGGCCGCAGGTGACATATTGTCCGGTGGCTCGTAAAGCGGGACAATCGTGCCGTGCGCGGGATCTTTGCCCACCATGCCCCAGATCATCACGTAATAGAGAAGCACCACGATCCAGCTGGCGAGTCCAACGATGATTGGCTTGTTATCGGCAATGAACCAAGCGCGCTTCTGTTCCGCCGTCGGCTGGGCGATCAAGCCTTTAGGCCAGGTCACCACGATGGAAAGCCCCTGCTGTGGCGCAAGGGTTTCGGCCCGAAATGTCGGATTGCTGCCTTCATCGCGCTTTGCCTTATATGCATGGCCTTTTTCACCTTCATAACCGGTATAGCCGCCGAGGTTGGTTACCAGATTGCGCACGTTTGGCGGCAGCAAGACAGTCGCGGTGGCGGCGTCAATGGGAAACTTCCAGGCGTTGCCGGTAACGTTCCAGTAGAGTTCATCATGATCGCGGAAAAAACCAAGTTCGCGATTGACGCGATAAGCAAACTGGTAGGAGTGGATGCCGGGCGGCAGATCGTAGCTGGAGCTGCCAAAGTAAATCCGAAGGCCGTTGCTCAAATTCTCTGTGTGGTAGGGCTCCGAGTTACCATCGCGGCGCACGCTGACGATATCAAAAAGCACGGAGTAGCGATTGCCGACGCGGTCCCTGTATCGTAGAGGGAAATCGCGAAAGATGCCGTGAACAATGTCGATGCCCGCCGATTCAACGACAATCGTTTCCACCACCTGCATGCTGCCATTAGGGCTTACGGCAATGTGGGAATCAAACGACGAGATTCGCTCAGTCTGGGCCGTAGCAGGCATAGCCACCAGCAAGGCCAGGAAACAAGCCGTGAAAAATATCTTCATGGAAGTTAGATTGACTATAGCTTTGCTGCCGGCCCGCAGGAAGAACAAAATTGCGTTAGCTCAAAACTCCCGTCCTGGCGCTGCCTGATCTTTGCCCACTCGTCCGGCAACAATTTCCGCGCGATAGTAATTTTCGCCGCGCATTGGGCATCCGGCCATTCGCCGCAGCATTGCCAGTTGCCCCGTGTGGGTGAGTGCGTCGGCAACCGGCCCCTGAAACAGCTTCTCCGGCAGAGCAGCGAGCGGAGCATCTGACGCCAGATAGCCGTCAAAGGCCTCCAGGGTTTTGAAAAACCGTTTTACTTCGTCCGTCCACGGCAGAGGCTTGGAATCTTGCCACGCCTGCTTTCCTTGTGCAATGGAAAGCGCCCAGTCAAAAAGATCGCCCATGTGGGCGAGGATATGCGCGGGCGTACGCCCTTTGTCTCCAGTGCTGAACGTGGCGAAGCTTTCCGGCGCATCGCGCAACGTCTTGCCTGCACGGTAGGCCAGCGTTGCCAGGGTATGACGCAGAAGTTCCCGGGTGGAATCATTTGCTGGCTGAGACGTTGCTGCCATGGTCGCTCCTCAAATTGAAATTGAAAGCCAGATCAGGAAGTGATTTTTTATGAATAGATGTCAGAGGTCAAGCGGCAGCCGCAATATTTCTCTTTTTGCTTAAGACTTGCAAGCGGCGGTGAGCAGGACTTACAGAGCGACGGTGAAATCTTCTTCTTCGTCGTTTTCAGGCAGGGCATACAGCGCAACCTTGAATGGCGCCAGAGTAATATCCGGCGCACTGCGGACCAATTCAAAATAAACCGAGTTTTCGCACTTCACGCACTTGGGAAATAGCTGGTCTCGAAGCAAAGTAACTTCATGCGGCAGGCGATGGTTCCCGTGGTAAACGCGGTAGATACCGCTTTCCAGTATTTTGTCGCCGCAGCGAAATTGCTCCGTTTTCTTTGCCATATTGGTCTGCGATTTGACTAGGCGCAATTTCCGCTTGCCGGTGCTCATGAACGGGACCCGAACCAACCGGGGATTGGATGCTGCTGGGTGCTCGTTAAGTTGTGTAAATAGATGCAGTTTTTTGCACGTTCAAAAATGAGGCTTACCAACTTGCCTGTTTTCAATCAGTTACTCTGGATACAACTATTCAGCTCTCATGCCTCATCAAAAATTCCGAAATGACTTGATGAAGGAGCCAGAAATTAGTTGATGAACGAACCAAAGAATGAAACACCGAACGTCCCCGTTCAAGCTGCTCATGGCCCCGCAGCCAAAGCGCAAAAAGTACGTAGTTCTCGCTATGAATGGGAAAGCAAGAGCAACAATGACAATGAAAAGGCCGCCGGCGCATGCGGCGCGTCGCGCAGATCGCTTCTCGCATCGGCCAGAGCGATGCTGAAAAATCTCTTTTCAGGAAACCGCGGAACGCGCAATCGCAGCTTCTTTGACAATGACGATGATGCCAGCCCCAGCGCGGCCTGAGCGCCTAGTGTAAAAACCTGTTCAGCATCACCGTGCGATCAATATCCAGCCAGGCTTTCCAGCTATGTTCGGAAACGCCTGGATATTTTTGCCTGCCAAAGGAGATCCACCCGCTGCAATAACGGCGCCACTCGTCCTCGCTCTTCTGGACACTTTGCCGCGTCACGGTTCCCCATTGGGTAACGTTGCCTGTTTGTGTGCGCTGGTAAGTAGCGTTCTCGTCGGCTTCAGCGCGCTGAAATTCTTCGGCTGAATACTTCGGCAGCTCGCCGCGTTCAAATGCTTGCAGTGAAGAGAGCAGATTGTTTTTGAAGAATATCTCTTCCTGAATTTCAAACGTTCCTGTTAGGTCCACGCCGTTCTTCGCCTGGATTTCGTAGAACCTGTACGCTTCGTCCATGAATGTATGGAAGGCCTTCTTCTCCTCTGGCTTCCATCCCGCAATGAGATCGTTAAATTTCTGGTCGCGCTCAATCTTGTCAAAGCGTTCGCTCAGGATCGCGCATTGCTCATACATTTCCCGGCCGCTGCTGTGGTCGCACACGCTAAAGTTGTTGCCGGCCCAATTTTGTTTCTTCAGCCGATCAAGTTGATAAACGCGGCCCGCGTCATCTCCAGGCCCTCCGCCGAGCGAGCAAGCGAGTTTCGTAGCGACGTCAAAGTTGCGCGTCGCGCCATTGCCATTCGCGTAGATCATCATAAGGATGGCTTTTCCGCCAATCAGCGTCTTGTCGTTTCGATCGATCTCAGCGTAGGCGCATTTCCGCGCCTTTACGGGATCGGCGGTCTGGCCAAAACCGAAATAGAGATCGGCTGAGACGCACTTTGCCAATGACTTTTCTTCCGTCGGAGTAGGACGATCAGCCGCGGGAAGCTCAACATCTTTGACCGCGGCGCACATCTTTAAGGCGCCGGGATCGCTGATGGTGCTTTGAGAAAACGCTGGACAAAAACCGGCCAGCAGGAAAATTGAAAGGAGGGAAATGGATGAACGCATTTAGAGACTATTGTGCTTTATTCGTGTTGCGGAGAGCAATCACGACTTCAACATTCTCAATAGTATGAAAAACCTTTGAAACACAAAGGAACAGAGGACACGGAGGAGTGAAAAGGATTTGAAAACCAAATAGCAGAGATTGTAATCCCGCCGTAAATCAGCAAGGAACGATGTCATAAAGCGCATCCTTGAGGCTTCAGGCCGGTCGCCTTGCAAAATTCATAGGCGTTAGAGTAAAACCTCTGCAATTGAGAAGAACAGAGCGCAGAGAATGGAATTGAATGAAATATCCGGTCGGATCATTGCGGCCGCTCTTAAAGTACATACTGCCATTGGCCCCGGCGTTTTGGAGAGCGTGTACCAGACTTGCTTACTTCATGAGCTAAAGAAAGCAGGGCTTGCGGTTCAGGCCCAAGCGGCTCTTCCGGTTGTTTACGATGGCCTGCATTTGGATTCAGGCTATCGAATTGATCTTCTGGTGGAAAATACTGTTATCGTCGAACTTAAGTGCGTGGAGGCCCTGCTCCCGATTCATAAAGCCCAGCTACTTACCTATCTGCGGCTAGCGAATAAACCTCTGGGATTGCTTCTGAACTTTAATGTTGTCCATTTACGCGAGGGAATCAAGCGCGTACTAAACAACAAGTATCGGAAGGCGATTGCAGCAGCGCAAGGTGACAATTCGGGCTAAAATCCCTCTGCGTCCTTTGTTCCTCTGTGTTTCAAAGGTGTTGAATCAGGTCGCGCACCCCATCCGGGGTATGCCGCTGGTAACTGCTCTGATATTAATGCATGTGCTAATCTTCTCGCGGAGTCTGCTTGCGCGCCGCCTTTGAAAAAGCACCGCCGGAAGTCCAGGAAATTCTGGGCAAGCCCATTCGCGATCTGGGGCTGAAGCTGGAAGGGTCGCCGCTGGAGCGCTTTGTGCAGCAGCTCTATCGCGAACTTGAGCGCAAAGGGCTTAAGAAGTTTCGTCCGGCGTGTTATCTCACTGACGAGTGGGGATGTCCCTCAGGCGAGCCGATCATCGGAATTCCGTTTTACCTGGCCGATCCCAAGCTTGCGCGGCTGGAAAAAGAAATGAACGATCTGGAAGATTCCCGCCAGATCATGATGTACCTGCGCCATGAGGCCGGGCACGCCATTAACTATGCTTACGCGCTGCACAAGACCGCTGAATGGAAGCACCTGTTTGGCCCGTATCGGAAGCCTTATCGCGATGCATACCGGCCCATTCCTTTTTCACGCAGCTTTGTGCGCCACATGGAAGGCTGGTACGCGCAGAAGCATCCGGATGAAGATTTTGCCGAAACCTTTGCCGTGTGGCTTACGCCCGGCTCGCGCTGGCGGCAGAAATATAAAGGCTGGCCCGCGCTGGAAAAGCTGCGCTACGTGGACCGCACTTTCAGAAAGCTTGGCGCCCTAGATCCGGTGCGCCCGCGCGGACGCACCGACATTACCGTGGAAGAAATGGACACCACGGTAGGCGACTTTTACGAGGCTGTGCTGAGCGAGCAGCCGTCGCCAGGCGACCTTCCGTTGGATACCGATCTTCAGGATATTTTCAACGCCGGCCGCAGACGGAAGAAAGGCGTGCGCCCGGCAGCGGAGCTGTTGCGTGAAAACCATAAATCGCTGGTCGATAAACTTACCTATTGGAGCGGCGTGCCGCGTTCGCTGATCAAGAAACTGGTGGAATCAATTGAAACGCGCGTGGGAGAAATGGATTTAAGGGTCAATATCAAGCAGGAACGGGAGTGCCTGACGGAACTTACGGTGTACGCAACGGCTCTGGCCATGAATTACGTGACGCGGGGAAAGTTTGTTCAGACATAAGTGCCGGCAATCGATTCAAGATTGAGCTGCCGGACTAACAATCTGTATGGGAACCAATATGGACAGTAAATTAAAAATCACGGTGCTTTATGAAAGCTGGGGAGACGAGGAAGAAGAAGTCGCCCCAGAGCCGGAAAAGAAGAAGCGCGGCGCAAAGAAGCGGCGCAAGAAGAGACAAAAGCACGACCGCGAAGAGATTTTTGAAGCGCTGGAAAAGCTTGGCCACGAGCCCAGCTACATGATGCTGGATGGAGAAGATAAATCCCTGCTGGCGCTG
>JASLFF010000319.1 GCA_030150795.1 Terriglobales bacterium
AGGTTATGGAGTGATCAGCGAACCAGCCGAAACATGCGGTCCCAACGCGCCAAGTCCAGCAGGTGGGCCAGTATCTGTCCTGAATGAATGAGTTTATCACTGGAGCGCCCGGGTTCCGAGCCTTTGACCGAGAGATAGATCACCAAGGGCCTACCCACGATGTTGGCCCGAGGGACAAATCCCCAGTACCGGCTGTCCAGGCTATTGTCACGATTGTCGCCCATCACAAAATAATGGTCCGCTGGCACTACAAGTTCGCCGCCATTTACATAATTCGACAATTCATATCGCCAACGGCGATCAATGTCCCGGGAATAGCCACGCTGGTTGGGAAAGTTGTCACGGTATCCATCGGGTATCCATTGCTTATGGATCGCATAATTTTCCTGCAGCGGATTGCCATTCACATAGACTATTTTGTCGCGCAGCCGGATATGGTCTCCGGGCATGCCAATCACGCGTTTCACCAGGAATTGCGACGCATCGACGGGAAAATAAAAAACTACAATGTCCCCTCGTTCGATTTTCCCATACGGCAACAGGTGTGCCGATCCCGGCAAGCCGGCATAATGCAGCTTATCCACAAGCAGGAAGTCGCCGACAAGCAGCGTATTTTCCATGGACCCCGAGGGAATTTGAAACGCCTGAACGATAAACGTAATTACGAAAATGCTGAAAATGACAACTGTGAAGAAGGCCTGGATCCCGAAAAGGTCCTTCGGTTCTCGATGTCCCTGATGCTGTGGAAGAGCCTGCGGTGCAGTCTGTGCTGATGCAACGGCGGGCTCTACGGTCGGCGGATCCGCGCTCGGGTGCAAAGGCATTGCTTCAACCGGCGCCGCCTCCGCTGCCGTTACTTTTTCTTCCGAGTTCTGATCTTGATCGTTCATTCATTCTCAGCCTGGCCGCGCAAATGCTCCAACGCCTGCTTAGCAGCAAGTTGTTCCGCTTTCTTTTTCGTTCCGCCTTCGGCCCGGGCCACATATTCCATCTTGCTTTGTCCCTGGATATAGATTCTTGCTTCTACAGTGAACGTCTTGCGATGGTCCGGCCCCTCTTCCTTCACCGTGACATAGACAGGCTGCTGTCGTCCGCTCGATTGCAAAAGCTCCTGCAACGCAGATTTGTGGTCCGCAAGGCTGAATTCATTTTCTCCGTCAGCAGTGATTGCCTCCAACTCGGATTCCAGAATCTGCCGGATAATGAACTCCCGTGTCTTTTCCAGCCCCGCATCCAGGTACATGGCGGCAATTACGGCTTCTATGGCGTCGGAAAGCAATGTCCCTTTTGACCGGCCACCGCTACGCTCCTCACCGCGCCCCAATCGAAGATACTTTCCCAGCCCGATCCTTGTTGCAACGCCTACCAGATGTTCCGCGCTCACCAGGTGCGCCTTAAGTTTTGATAGCTGGCCTTCATGAAACGTAGGAAATCTTTCGAAGAGTAGCTGGCTTGTCACCAGCCCGAGCACTGCATCCCCTAGAAATTCAAACTGTTCATTGTCGAGCTTCTCAACAGAAGCATCCGGTCCGCCCGCCTTGGATTCTTCATGCGCGTGCGAACTGTGCGTCAGCGCTCGCTCCAGCATCTCCGGACGCTTGAAGGTGTGGCCCAGCGCGGCTTGTAGTGCTGCGAGATCAGAATTCATGGTGAGGGCACTTACTGCGATTCCGTTGATGATCCATTGCGCGGGCCTCTGGCCAGTGCTGCCAGCCGCTCATGTTCAACTTCCGCCAGCTTCTGCAATTCAGGATCAGAACTGGCAAGTTGCAGCGCCTGCTGTATGGAACCAAGAGCGGCGGCATATTTCTTTCGATGGTCTTGCGCCAGCGCCAGGTGGTACCAGGTGTGGCCATCTGGCCGGAATTTGGCCAGCTCCGTTGCCATCTTCAGGTCCTTTTCCGCGCCTGCATCATCGCCCGTCTTAAGCTTCATGATCCCAAGAGCAGAATACGCCATGGATTGCAGCGTGGTCTTATATGCCGCAGCCCCGCCTGACGGCTCTGAATAACCGGCTTCAGCAGCCTGAATGGCACGCGATGCGTTGTGCTTGATTGTGCTGACCTTCTTGTCCTTGTCCCGATCATGATCGCCCAGCGAATCAGCCAGGGTTGTGGCCATAAGCACCAGCGCCAAGGGATTGTCAGGATCAAGAGCCAGAACACGTTCGCTCATGGCCAGCATTTTTTCCGGATTATTCTCTTTCTGATATTGCAGCATCGCGCTGGAATAAAGATACCGGCGCAATTCGCTGGTGGGATACCGGTTCGAGAAATCAATTGCCGCGGCTTCCGCCCTGGCGGCGCCAGTCAATACGTAAGCTGCATTGAAGTCGGTGCGTTCCTGTTCACTTCGCGCCAAAGGATGTCTCGGCGCTGAATCCGGCTGCGACCCACTCTGCGCGTTTGCCGGTCCTCCCCATGCATTCATCGGAGCCACGGACAAGAAGAGAGCGACCAAGCCGAGCGCTAGCTTGGCAAAAACTGGCCTGCAACCCGGAAACCATGCCGTAGTTCGAGCGCCCGCTACTTCTCTATATGCTGAACTCATAGATACAACTGCATTCTACTTTGGAGGCTGCGCTGAAAGCTTTTCCGGCGACGAGGACGCGCCGCCGGTGAGCGTGAGCAACCGGCTCTGCTCGCCCCTGGCAAGGTCCCTCAGGTCGGCATTCGCGCCCATGACCTGCAACGCGCGATTAATGGAAGCTAAGGCCTCTGTATATTTTTTCTGGTGGTCCTGCGCCAGTGCAAGATGGTACCAAATATAAGGATCCGGCTGGCTTTGGTTCAAGTCAGCCGAAAGTCTTAATTCCTTCTCTGCTTCCGAGTTGTCCTCTGTCTTCAGCGCAACGATTCCGAGCGCCGAATGGGCCATCGACTGCAATGTGTTCTTGAATACCTTCACCTGCTCAGGGCTTGCGTTGGCAGGAGGGGTGAAACCCGAATCGAGAGTATCCAGCGCATGTGTAGCGTTTGTCTTTACGCGCGCAATTTTCGCTTGCCTGTCAGTATCGCTGTCACTCAGGCTGTCCGCCAGGACTGTTGCCGTAAGCACCAGCGCGATTGAATTGTCAGGGTCAAGGCGCAATACTTTCTCTCCCACACTCAACATTTTTTCCGGATTGTTTTCGTTTTGGTATTCATGCATGGCCTTGGAATAAAGATAAGACTTTAATTCGCTGTCAGGATATTTGGCCGAAAAATCATCCGCAGCCTTCTCTGAAGCTGCTCCGCCGGCGATGGCATAAGCAGCGTTGTAATCGTTAAATTCCGGATGCGTCTTGGCTTGCGGCACGTGCTTCCCTGCCGGCTGCGTTTGTTTACCATTACCGCCGGCCGCCTGTTGCGCAAACAAGGCTGCGCTGAGCCAGCACAACATCATGAGGAAGAAAGCGCTCCGAGAAAACTTTTTCATGGCTTGGCCGCCTTTCCCACCTGATATGGCGCAGCCAACCCTCGTTCGGCTGCTCCACGAGTATCGGCGGAGGGATCGCCTGCGGCCAGCGCTGCCCGATAGTGTTCCACGGCAACATCGCGCTTTTCCTGAATATCAAAGATTCGCCCAAGATAGATATGGCTCCAGGCAAGCATCCGGGGATCATGCACTGACGCGACCGCCTGTTCAAAGCTCATCCGGGCTTCTTCCATTTTTCCAGTAAGAGTAGCGATTCTGGCCAGGATAAAAACCGCATGTCCCGGCGCTTCACCGCCATGATTGTGCTGCAAAACTTCATTCGCGAGCTTCTGCGCGCCATCACGATCGCCGGCCGCGAGTTTCTGCTCGGCTACGTTCAGCAGGTAGTCTTCATTGGGCGCAGGCTGAACTGCACTTACAATTTCTGGCGTAGCCTCATCGCGAAACGCTACTTCGCGCGCTCTTTTTCGCTCCCGGTCCAGGCTGATGGTGTGCAGCAGATTGCCGTAGGCATTCTTTAGCCCGGTTGAGTCCTTTTCAAAATCACCCAGTTGATCGTAAAAAACACGGGTCAGAACGAACCCTTCTTCTACCGATCTCTGCACGTAAGCATTTCTGGCTGGCTCATTGGATTTCGGAATCGTGGTGCGTGCCTCAATGGCGCGAATCAGGCACTCGTTGACCATGAGCGAAATATCGTTCTTGAATGCCGCGGCCATTGGCGCCTTGCGCACATCTTCCAGAATCGGCTCCAACTGCTTCAGTGTGTTTCCATGCGAGAGCGCCATAGGATCGAGCACAAAATGGAGATACGTGTGGCGGAGTTCCGGAAAGCGTATATGCCTTTCATGGTCGGGTGACACCACCATGTAATAGTTAGTGCCAAAGTTTCTCGAATCAACCTGCGCCGGCGAAAGCTGCGGCTCCATGTAAATCACAAATCGCTGGCCGGGATAGTTGTTGAATGGGACCTTTAAATAAAGGTCTGTTTGGGTAAGCAACTGAGAAACCGGATCGTGAAGCTGATTGACCAGCGCTTGATACTCCGGTTGATGCTTCCGCCAGAGGGCCTCGATATTCCCGGCCTGATAGAACTTTTTCAAAGGCGAGATAACGCCCAATACACGTCCGGCGTCGGGAGCCAGATCAGCTTCAGGAATCGTGGGAGCGAACTCAGGCGCAGGCCCCAAATCCAGCGCGAGAGAAAGATAAGGTGTTACGTCATTATCTTTGCCGGGAACCTGGTGATCAATCCAAAATTGGCATATCGCATTTCCGGCCTGTTTCGCCTCCGGAGACTGATTCAGGGCGCTGCGCACTTCCGTCCGAACCGCCTGGCGAAGCGGCATAGAGTTTTCCAGGCCGGCATCATAGCCGCAACTGTTTAAGGCAGCAGCGAGCGT
This sequence comes from Terriglobales bacterium, assembly GCA_030150795.1. The sequence goes on from JASLFF010000319.1 coordinate 4,821, forward strand.
AAAAAACGTCTCGCTGACTTCCAGTTGGGCCTTGGTGGCCTGGGCCAAACATGTGCCGGAAGCCGCTGCCAGCAGCAGTACAGACCAGAAAAATGGTTGAAGTTTCCGCTTCAGGGTCCCCTCCAAAATGTGTGGGAAACTTAAGTTTAGGCCAGAAAAACAGAAAGGGTCAAACCCTTCAGGGTCTGACCCTTCCAGATAGTCAGAGAAGCTATCCCTTCACGTTTATATGGGAAAAGGACATGATTGCCTTTCCCGGGACAGGCCGGCCAAAGGACTGCGCCGGAACGAAAATTGTAAACAGCAAAGCGCGGTTCAGCTGCGCCTTTATTTCTTCGTCGTCGCGTCCGGAAATAATGCGAAAGTTCTCCACGCGACCGGTAGTATCCACATACGTCTCAATGACCACCGGAGAATCCAGGCTCAACTGGTTCTCAGGATACTCAGAGACCTGCAGCCGCGGGGGCGTGTAAAAGGTTGACGGAACATCGTCATTGGCGCTGACCTGTGCCGGCACCAGCAGCACGATCAAAGCACCAAAGAAGATCACTGCGGAAAGAACGCCTGCGGTAGCCGGAACCATGAAGCCCTGAAACGCATTTTCCAGTCGCAGCACGCACCGCTGGAACAATCCCAGCGAATTGCGAGAACGGGTACTGGAAATGGCTACACGGATCTTTAACGCCAGATCAGAGGGGGGCTGACGGCGTCCAAGCGATGAAACCAGCGAGCGTGTACTTTCCAAAAGCGAGTATTCTTTCTGGCAATTCGCGCATTGCTCCAGATGGGCGAAGATCTCGTGCATCTCCGTACCACTGACGGCGCGATCCAGATACGATGAGAACAGGGGCCGGGCCTCTGTACATCTCATGACTGTGCCTCCACTTCTGATTGGGCCGGAGAACGGTGATTCGCTTCCGACCTGTTTCCCCCCACCTCAGCACCCATTTCGTTGACGAAAATCTCCAGTCGTTTCCTTAGAGCATCGCGGCCGCGGATCAGGCGGGACTTTACGGTTCCCAGCGAAATCTGCAGCACCTCTGCTATCTCTTCATACGCAAGCCCTTCAATATCGCGCAGCACCACGGTTGTACGGTAAGGCTCAGGAATTTGTTTCAATTCCAGTTCCACACGCGCGCGCACTTCTTCATGGGCAAAGATCTCCAGCGGCGATTCACGCTTGTCTGCCAGGGTGTCACACAGCCCAAACGAATTCCCATCCTGATCGATGTGGGCTTCCATGGAAGTTTCCTTGCTTTTGTGCCGGAACCACCAGCGCCGCTGGTTGGAAGCCTCATGGATCGCGATGCGGTAGAGCCACGTTTTCAGGCTGCATTCACCGTTAAAACGCTTCATGCCCCGAAAAACTTTAAGAAAAACTTCCTGTGTGGTGTCCGCTGCATCTGCAGGGTCGGTCAGAATGCGGTACACAAGACTGTAAATCGGCTGGTGATAGTGGGTCACAAGCCAGTTGTAAGCCTCTTCAGAGCCGGCCTTTAGCTCGGCAACAATAGAGGCTTCCTCGGCTCTTACGCCGATTGCGCTGGCGATGTTTCCCAATGCTGTTACTCCCGCCACTTTTCTCATGGCGTCACCCCAATTTTCTCAAGATATGGGCGCCGCTACAACTTATTTAGCAGTAACGGCAGTAACTTGCCCACGGGATACAGCAATTCTTCAATATAGATAGACCCCACCTCGGGGTCACAAGTTCCAGCTTCTTTGGAAATTAATGAGGGGAAGAGGAAGCCTGCGCGGGAGGAGTGGGGCTTTGGCTAGGTGGAGGAGAAGTCTTTTTCTTTGTTGACTTTGGCTTCTTGCGGGGAGGAGTATCATTTTCGTCGATCACGACGACTTTTTTCCCTGGAACAAGCGTGGGCCCCTGTTTAGCTTGAACGGCATTGGCAGCTGCCCGGTTCGCTGCTTCCATCTTCCCGGCTGCCTGCTCAATATAAATTGATAAATTCTGGCGGACCGTGTCTAAAGCTGTAGCGTCGCCCTCCAAAGGCTGGTATTCCTCTCTTTTGCCAAAAGCCCCGGCAGCTTCAGCCATGGAACTGAGAAATTCATAAACAACATTCAAGTTGTGATACAG
>JASLFF010000334.1 GCA_030150795.1 Terriglobales bacterium
ATATTTACATTGCCAAACTGTGAAAAATCGACTTGGGTCCCGTTGCCGGTGATCCAGGTGTCATCCTCGGCCGGAATGGTTTGGGCGTTGGCTGAGACAACCGTCACGGCAGCAAACAGCAGTGTTACCAGTGTCATGTGCAAATAGCGTTGCATGGTGCCTCCTTGTCTGCGATCTCTTTAGGCTCAATGAGCACACAGACACTGTAACGGCACGTCTTAATGCAAAACTTCTCCGCGATTGCGAGTTTGGCGGGCAACGGAGTATGCAGACAAGTTCCATTTTGATACTCTTGCGGCTCCGTCGGTATCCGCGTTGATCCGCGGGGTTTCTTCTTTCTATCCCATTGCGGCGCTGAGCCGTTCCAACGCGGGCCCCAACTCCTGCGGCTTGCTGAGAACGCCGTCAAACAAGTCGCCCACTCGCTCAAACCGTCGCAGTACATTGGCAATGTGAAACTGTTGCGGCTTCAGTCCGGGCACAACTTCGTCCCACTTGAGCGGCGTGGCCACGGGCGCTCCAGGATGTGCGCGTAGTACATATGGCGCAGAAATGGTTTTGCCGCTGGCGTTTTGCAGGTAATCGAAATAAACCTTACCCTTCTCACGGGCTGAAACCGTGCGGGGCGTAGTGAACAGATCAGGCCGCTCGGCGGCCACCCATCGCGCCAGGATTTCTGCAAATTGCCGTGTCTGCGCGGAACTGTAAATTGGTTCCACGGGAACATACACGTGCATGCCATTGCCGCCGGTGGTTTTGGGATATCCCGTAAGCCCAATCAGCCGCAGCTTTTCGCGCACCAGTTGCGCCGCTTCCACAATTCGGTCATAGCCGCAGTGGTAGGGATCAAGATCGATCAAAATGAAATCCGGATGCTCCAGTGTTCCTAGCCGGCTCATGTACGGATTCTGATCAATGCAGCCTAGGTTCGCCAGATACAGCAGTGACGCCTTGTCATTGCAAATCACCCTGGTCTTCGACTCAGCATCTTCTTCGTCCGCTAGCTCCTCGCGGTGCAGCCAGTCAGGAAAGCCCGACGCATCTTTCTGGAAAAAATAATCCTGATCAATGCCGTTGGGATATCGCTTGAGTGAAAGCGGACGCCCCTGCAAATGCGGCACCAGCATGTCTGCCACTGCGGCATAGAAGTTGATCACGTCGCGTTTGGTGTAGCCATCTGCCGGATAAAACACTTTGTTGAGGTTGGTAAATTTGAGTCGATGCTCCTCAATATCAAGCGCCACCTCGGCTTTGTCCGCAGGCAACAAAACTTCTTGCTTCGATTCCACTACGGATTCTTCCGCCAGCAAGCCTGTTTCCCGCACCACTTCTTCTGGCGCGACTTCAGTCCGCATTCCCAGAAACACCGGCGCGCGCAAACGGTCGTCATTCGTCCACGAAGTGAATTTCACCAGGCAGACTAATTCCGGCTTTACCCAGGTAACTTCACCGATCTCTCTCGGCACGTCGCTAAGCACCGGTTTTTTCCAGATAAGCGGCTTGATCTTCTCAAACACCGCTTTGAGCGATTGCTGCGTAAATCCCGAACCCACATTACCCGCGTACACCAATTTCTTGTTCTTGTAGTAGCCCAGCACCAGCGCGCCAAAAGGCTCGCGTTCACCAAGGATGTATCCGCAGACAACAAAATCCTGCTGTGTGGTCACCTTGATCTTGATCCAGCTTGCGCTGCGTTTCGATTCATATCTGCTCTGCGCTTGCTTGGCAATAATGCCTTCCAGTCCTTTGGCCCGCACGGCTTGCAGCAACTCGTCACCCTTGCCGATAAAGTGTTCCGAGTAGCGCACGATTTCGCTGGGCAGCAAAATCGAAATCAGCAGTTGTCGCCGATCAATCAAAGCGGCTTTGCGCAGGTCATAGCCATTTAGGTAAAGCAGATCGAAGGCAAAGAAATTGAGGTTTGGCGTCGGCATGCCCTTGAGCGCCGGTTTTGTGCCGAATCCGGTGAGGTTCTGCAGGTGCTGGAAGCTGGGATTGCCGTTGTCGTCCAGAGCAACCACTTCGCCGTCAATGATCGCCGTATCGGCTTTTACGCTCTGCCCGAGCGCTGTGGCCACCGCAGCAAATTGCTTATCCAGCTTGGTTCCTCGGCGTGAAACCATCCGCACCTTGCCGCTTTCAATGAAGCAAAGCGCGCGGTATCCGTCCCACTTCACTTCATAGAGCCAGTCGCTTCCGGAAGGCACCGCATTGCCCAGCGTTGCCAGCATTGGCTCAAGCGCCGCCGGCATCTCGGCCTTGACTGCACCTTCGGTCGAAGAAATATCTCCAGGCCCTTGCAGTACGCTGCGAGTATCGGTCTCCGGATCCCAGCCTTCGCGGACGGCGAAATCTTTCTTCTTGATCAGCAGCCAGTCTTTCCCTTTAGCGCGGTTGGTGCGTACCAGCGCAAACTCACCGACGATCTTGTGGCCATGAAACCGCAACTTGAGATCGCCGGATTCCCACATCTGCTTCGGCGTCTTTGGCCCCAGCCATTCGTATGTACCGCGGTCCCACAACGTGACGCTGCCAGCGCCATAGTTCCCGCTGGGAATGGTTCCTTCAAAACTCCCATAATCGAGCGGATGATCTTCCACATGCACGGCCAGCCGTTTGATTGCCGGGTCGAGCGTTGGCCCATGAGGGAGCGCCCAGGATTTGAGCACACCACCCATTTCTAGCCTCAAGTCATAGTGGAGACGTCGCGCGCTATGTCGTTGGATAAAAAAGCGGTTGCCTTCTTCCTGACTAGACTTATCAGGAGGTTCGGGGGTTTTGGAAAAGACTCTTTTTCGCCGGTATTCTTCTAGTGACATAGCCTGTTCAGAAGATTGTATTGCACCGCTTTTTGTGCTCTCATAACCCCTACGCCCTTATCTCTGGAGAACATCAAATGGCCAGCACAGTTTGGAAGGGACATCTCACTTTTGGTCTGCTGTCGCTTCCCGTCAAATTGTACAGCGCAGCCCGCAGCGAATCCGTAGGCTTCAACCAGCTCCACAAAGCGGACAATTCCCGCGTCAAGCAGGTGCTTTACTGCCAGCTTGAAGATAAGCCGATCCCGCGTAGTGAGATCGTCAAAGGCTATGAATACGAGAAGGACAAATACGTCGTCATCGACGATGAGGACATTAAGAAGGTCGCGCCCAAAACGGCCAAGACCATGGAGGTCCTGGAGTTTGTAAAGGCTGAGGAAGTTGACGCGATCTTTTTGGAAAGCTCCTATTACATGGCGCCCGATGAAGCTGGCGAGAAGCCTTACGCCCTTTTATTTGAAGCTCTGCGTCAGTCCGGCTGCGTCGGCGTAGCCAAGATCGCCATGCACAACCGCGAGCACATCGTGATCCTTCGCCCCGGCCCCAAGGGAATCCTGCTGCACACCATGTATTACCCTGACGAGATTAGGCAGGTGGAAGAATTCCGTACCGATACGAGTCTGGTCAAAGACAAAGAGTTGGCAATGGCCAAGATGCTGATCGATTCCCTGCTGGCTTCCTTCGAGCCGCAGAAATATCACGATGGGTACCGCGAAAATCTGATGGCCATGATCCAGGCCAAGGTTGAAGGCAAGCAGATTGTGGAAACCGTTGAGACCAAGCATAAGGCTCCGGTTGTCGACATTCTGGAAGCGCTTAAGATGAGCCTGGCCGAAGTAAAGAAGCCGATTCGTTCTTCGACGGGCACGCCTGCGGGTCCTGTAGAAGAAGCTCCTCCGGCCAGGAAGAGCCGGAAAACCGGCGGCTAAGGAACTCTTTTATCGCCGATCCCTTTCCCGCCGTTTTTACTTTATCTGGAAACTACTGCGCTTTTCCCGGCGTGACGCTGGTTGCCTTGTTCTTTTCAAAAACCACAGTCACCGGCTTACCGGCGTTGGCAAACTCAATCGTCCGATTGCCGTAATCTCCTTCACTTGCGCTCATGTTGGTTCCCAGCGCAAAGCTTGCCTGCAACTCGCTCATGCCCTGCTTGGCCTGATGCTGATCAATCGCGCTCCACGTGTCGGCGGGCCAGTGTTTATAGAGGTGATGTGGATCTTCAAAAAAGAACGTGTCATTTGCCGTGAAAGTGTAATCGTCGCCAGTGTTTGAACCGATTGCAGCGGCAAAAGTTCCCGGCTCTCCCTCTTTGTCAAAAACCGCCATGATTTTTTTCTGGATGACCGTGACCTCGCCGACTTTAGGTGCTGCCGCATCGCGGGCCAGTACCACATCTTGAACTTGCAACTTGGCGACGGGAGGCAACAGCCCCGCTTGGCGCCTAAAGTTCACGGTGTGCGCCGCTGCATCGTAGGGATAGTACGGCAGGACATTGCCTGTCTTTACCCACATCGGCTTGCCTACCAACTCTTTTTTGGCGGACTCAACGTTGTAAGGGAAAATTTTGTGCGGGGTCACATAATCATCCATGTTAGATGAATATGTGGTTTCCGGCTTTTTGGGGCCACCGCCTGTGTCTCGCCGGCCATAGAAGATGAAAC
>JASLFF010000337.1 GCA_030150795.1 Terriglobales bacterium
CGACGTGACGATCGGCAATGCTCCGCGCCTGGGCAGCTTTGGTTTCCAGACGCATAACGAGAACCATGACGACGCCGTGGAAGGCGTGATCCTGATGCGCCGCGATGAGCAGACGCAGACCGTGCTGAAGGCAGTACAGAAGAAAACCGAGGAGCTGAACAGCTCCATTCTTCCACGGGACGTAAAGGTACGGCCTTTTTATGACCGCAGTGATCTTGTTCAGGTCACCACAAGGACAGTCGAGGGAAATCTCTTTCGCGGAATGGTTCTTGTTTTGCTGGTGCTGTTGTTTTTCCTTGCCAGCGTTCGCGCTGCGATTATTGTGGCGCTAACGATTCCGCTGGGATTGCTGTTTGCCTTCATCGTGCTGCACGCGCATGACGTTTCCGCCAACCTGCTTTCTATCGGCGCGATCGATTTCGGAATCATCATTGATGTCACAGTCGTGATGGTGGAGAACATCTACCGCGAACTGGCGCTGCGCGAAGGGCAGCCATACAAGCTCAATGAAGTGATTCTGGCGGCGGCCAAGGACGTTGATCGCCCCATCTTTTACTCCGTTGCCGTCATCATCGCCGGTTATCTTCCCATTTATGCGTTGAGCGGGCCTTCCGGCAAGCTGTTCCATCCCATGGCGGACACCATGTCCTTTGCCCTGATCGGCGCGTTGATTCTCACGCTCACGCTGGTTCCGGTGCTGGCTTCTTATATGTTCACCAAGGGCGTGAAAGAACCAAAGAACCGCGCATTTGATTGGATCAAGAAAATTTACACGCGGCAGCTTGACTGGTGTCTTGACAATCGCGGGCTGACGTTGCTGATTGCGGTTGTGATTTTCGCTGCGACGCTCTGCCTCGTCCCGTTTATCGGCGGCGAATTCATGCCGCACCTGGATGAAGGCGCGCTGTGGGTCCGCGCTACCATGCCTTACACGATATCATTTGAGGAGTCGAGCAAGATCGTGCCACAAGTCCGCAACATCCTGATTTCTTACCCGCAAGTCACAGTGGTGGGCTCTGAGCATGGCCGTCCCGACGATGGCACCGATCCCACCGGTTTTTTCAACGCAGAGTTTTATGTCGGCTTGAAACCGTACGACGATTCGTCATGGAAAGGGAAGCTCGATACCAAGGACAAGCTGATTGCTGACATTGATAAAAGACTCGAAGCTTTCCCCGGCATCATTTTCAATTACACCCAGCCGGCCGAGGATGCGGTGGACGAAGCCCTTACGGGACTCAAAAGTTCCCTGGCGGTAAAGATTTACGGCCCCGATCTTGACGTGCTGGAAAAAAAGGCCGTAGAGATCAGGAAGACCTTGCAGAGTGTTCCCGGCTTTACCGACTTGACCGTGGTGCATGAGCTGGGCCAGCCGAGCCTGAACATCAATGTGGACCGCGAGAAGATCGCGCGTTACGGCATTAACGTGGCAGATGTGGAAGCCGTGATTCAGGCGGCTGTCGGCGGGCAGGCTGCGACGCAGGTGGTGCAGGGAGAAAAGCTTTTTGATCTGGTCGTCCGCATGCAGCCGCAGTTCCGCAGCAGCGCGCAGGAAATCGGCAACCTGCTGGTGGGCACTCCGGATGGCCAGCAAATTCCTATCAGCCAGATGGCGGAAATCAAGCAGGGAAATGGCGCGTCATTTATTTACAGGGAAAACAACCAGCGCTATATCGGCGTGCAGTACAGCATTGAGAAGCGCGATCTCCAGGGTGCGGTGGAGGATGGTCAGGCGGCGGTAAAAAAGAATGTTTCAATTCCCGACGGATACCGGGTTGAGTGGGGCGGCGAATATGATCAGTTCATTGCCGCCAAAGCGCAGCTCACGGTGATTGGCCCGCTGGCTGTTCTATTGATCTTCTTCATCCTGTTCGCACTGTACGGCAATTTCAAATTTCCTCTAGCCACCGCTTTGGGAGTAATACTTACTGAGCCGGTAGGCGCGTTGATCGCGCTTAGGCTCACGCATACACCGTTCAGCGTGTCTTCGGGGTTGGGATTGCTTGCGTTGCTTGGAGTATCTGTGGAAACAGGTGTAATCCTGATTTCTTATATCAATAAGCTCAGGCTGGAAGGCATGGATATAACCGCAGCGACGCGCGAAGCTTCACTGCTCCGGTTGCGCCCGATCATGATGACTGCTCTGGTGGCCTGCCTTGGCCTGCTGCCGGCTGCGCTTTCCACGGGCATCGGCTCAGACACGCAAAAACCTTTCGCCATCGTCGTTGTCGCTGGTTTGGTATCCAGGCTGTTCCTCGGTTTCTTCATCAATCCCGTGCTCTACCGCGTTGTGGCGCGAGAAGGGGACGTATTGCAGGTTTGATCGGAATTCTGTAATTGGTTTTCCTTCTTTACAAATCTTTCATGTCATAATACTGTACTGGAGTACAGTATTAGATTCTTAGGGGCGGCCAACGGAGCAGCCTTTCATGAAAACACTAACTTCCGGGCAAACTTTGCCTAAACAACTGCGTGGCGATTCCAGAGATATCCCTAGCCACGGTCTGAACGATACCCCAGATAGTCCTGCGCACGAGCACGGCTGGAACGAACTTGATCTATTCAGGATTGGTTTTGTGGCACTCGCCGCCGCCGCCGTTTGGTTTCATTCCTGGGAGCCATTCCAATCCTTCAGCTTGATTGGGGTCATGGCGACCCTGATTGGCGGCTACCCCATATTTCGAGAAGCGATTGAGAACGTTCTTGAACGACGCATGACCATGGAACTCTCCATGACGATTGCGCTTTTGGCTGCACTGTTCATTCGGCAATTCTTTACTGCCCTGATCATTACGCTCTTTGTGCTGGTTGCGGAAGTATTGGAAGGCATGACTGTCAATCGCGGGCGGAAAGCGATCAAGGATTTGCTGAGCTTACTTCCCCAGACGGCCGAGATGTTCAAAGAGGGGACGGCTGTAGTTGTACCTCTAGCGGAGATACAAAAGGGTGACCGCGTTCTGGTGCGTCCGGGAGCTCGGATACCGGTAGATGGCGAGGTCTGTCGCGGAGCCTCTTATGTTGATCAAGCGGCAATTACCGGCGAATCCATGCCTGTGGAAAAGCGCAGAGGATCCTCTATCTACGCCGGCACGATTAACCAAACGGGAGTCATTGAAGCCTGGGTTACGGCGGTTGGTAAAGACAGCAGTTTTGGGAGGATTATCGAGGCCGTTGAGCGAGCAGAGCATTCGCGTGCTCCTATTCAACGGCTGGCCGATCAGTTGGCTGGCTATCTGGTGTATTTCGCTTTGGGAGCAGCGGTTCTTACCTTTCTGCTGACACACAATTTGCGTTCGACAATATCCGTGATCATTGTTGCTGGCGCTTGCGGAATTGCGGCTGGCACGCCACTCGCGATTCTGGGCGCAATTGGGCGTTCCGCCAAGGCAGGAGTCATCATCAAAGGCGGCTTGTATTTGGAGCAACTGGCCAAAGTTGACACGGTTGTGCTGGACAAGACAGGAACCCTGACATTTGGTTCGCCGACCGTTGTAGCCGTAAATCCGGCTCCAGGGATCGCACCACAGGAACTACTGCGGTATGCCGCTATTGCGGAACGCTATTCTGAACATCCCGTAGGAAGAGCGGTAGTGGAGTACGCGCGCTGTCTTCTCGGTCCAATTCCGGGCCCTACAGAATTTCAATATCTCCCCGGAAAAGGCGTTACCGCAGAAGTTGACGGCAGCGAAATCTGTGTCGGCAATGCGAGTTATCTGGCCGATCACTGCACCGGAGCACCCGTATTCGCATTAGAGAACCGCAGGCCCGGCGTGCTGGTGGCCCGCAATAGAAAATATCTGGGTGCCATTCTTGTGGATGACCAGTTGCGCGACGAGGCAATCGAGGCAGTCCGGGACATCAGGGCCATGGGCATCGAGACGATTCTGCTTACCGGAGACTCGACGGACAAAGCATTGCGGGTGGCGGCGCAGCTGCAGATGAATGATGTTCGTTCCGATCTGCAGCCGCATGAAAAGCTAGCGGCCATAGAGGATTTGCAGATGTTGCAAAAAACTGTGGCCATGGTTGGCGACGGCATCAATGATGCTCCAGCATTGGTGCAGGCTGACGTGGGGATAGCCATGGGGTCGGGGGCCGACGTGGCCCGCGAGAGTGCCGATGTTGTGCTGATTGGCAATAATCTCTTGAAATTGCGAGATGCTTTGCGCATCGCAAGAAGTTGCCGCAGCATTATTTATCAGAATTTTTACGGCACGTTGGCGATCGATCTGGTGGGAATAGTTCTTGCCGGCTATGGATTTCTAACTCCGTTGCTAGCCGCTCTTATTCATGTGACCTCTGAACTGGCTTTCATTCTGAATTCCACTCGGCTGCTGCCATCCAGACAGGTGAGCGTTGCTGTTCCAATCGAAAAGGTGGCTCAGGCGGTTTAAAGGGTTCGGGCTGTGGCTAAGTATTCCGTGGCTAACATTTCGTCTCCCAGTTCCTGGCGCAGAGGGCCGCACCGCCTGCGAAGATCGCAACGCCCTTCCAGCGTCAGCCGTCGTGAACTCTACATCATGCTGATATATATGACTTTAATGCTGATTGCCATTTTGGTGGGCATGTACGCGGGTTGGTGGTTGCTGGTACAGGAAAAAGAGGAGATGCCGTCTGCTAACACTCAGTCTAGGTCAGGCACCTGCATTTAATTTATTTGAGATACGATCGCACAAGATCAATCAGTTCTTCCGCGCCCTGCCGTTCGCCGGGGGTCGCCTTGGGGCTCAGGACGTGGTGCCGAACGTGGCCTTCAATTACCTCATTCATTAATCCATTAATTGCGCCCCGTGTTGCGGCAATTAATTGGAGCAAATCAGCACACTCATGATCTGCATTTAAAGTGTTTTCAATGGCTTCCACCTGCCCCCGGATGCGGCGGACTCGAGCCAGCAGTTTACCTTGTGATTCTCGGGTATGTCCCATACTCCCCCTAAGTATATTACTTGTGCTATCATTGCGCAGCATTTACTTGAAAAGGCCCGAAACGAATCAGAGTAATTGCAGTCTAAAATAGTAAGATTTTTGGCGTGAGATCATCGCAAGCCAATTTCGCGCATGCAGGCCCAGCCCGGCGCTGGGTGATAATTCTATGCCTTCTCCTGCTCTCTATCTCAGCGGCTGCCCAGACGCACTTTCATGCAGACGATCTTGCGGCCAACGCTAACCAATGCCCCATTTGCCACGTAGCGCACTCTTCAGTCCAGGTTACGTTGGTGGTGGAGCCTGATCGCGCACTTGCTATTGTTGATTTTGTCTGCACAGCCCCTGCCCCGGACCGAAAATCGAACGTTGAATTGTCCTGGCATTTTTCTCGTCCCCCGCCCGAAGCATAGTTTTCTTTTCTCCAATTCAATCTAAAACGTCCGTATCCCAGCCCTATTTGGAGGAGCTATGCGTATTTTCATGAAAACTTTCTTGTGGCTTTCTTCTCTCGCGCTCATTGTTACCCTATTTTTATTTTGTGTCCAGGCTTCCGCTCAAACTTCCAGCGGAATGTTGCAGGGAGTCATTACCGATCCCACGAACGCCGTGGTCCCCGGCGCCAGTGTTGAAATACATAATCCGGTGAGTGGTTACGATCGCACAGTCCTCACAGACGGCGCGGGCAGATTTACCATTTCCAACATCCCTTTCAATCCCTACCATCTCACCGTTAGCGTCAAGGGATTCGCTCCATATACGCAGGATGTAGATATTCGCTCGGTGGTTCCCACGAGCCTGAATATCGGTTTGAAATTGAGCGGTTCTACCGAGACTGTCACGGTTGAGGGCGGAGGAACCGACCTGATTGAGACAGATACCACCTTTCACACAGACGTTGATCGCAATCTTTTTGACAAAGTACCGCTGGAGAATGCGTCCTCCTCAGTAAGTTCGCTGGTCACGCTGGTTACGCCGGGAATCGCCGCTGACTCCAATGGGTTGTTCCACGGTCTGGGCGATCACGCGGAGAATTCTTTCTCAGTGGATGGCCAGCCTATCACAGATCAGCAGAGCAAAATTTTCTCTAACCAGATACCTGCTGATTCCATTCAGTCTCTGGAGGTCATCGACGGCGCTCCGCCGGCGGAATTCGGCGAGAAGGCGAGCGTTGTAATCAACGTTACAACCCGATCTGGCCAGGGCGTGACTACTCCTCACGGCGCATTCACTACCTCATACGGTAGCTTTGGCACTTCCAGCGCCGGGTTCAATCTGGCTTACGGAAATGACAAGTTGGGAAACTTCATCTCTATAAATGGATTGAACAGCGGTCGCTTTCTTGATCCGCCAGAGTTCACCGTGATGCATGCCAAGGGAAATGAAGAAAATATTTTTGATCGCGTGGATTTCCAACTTTCTCAGGCCAATTCTCTCCACCTGAACCTGGGCTTGACCCGCTCCTGGTTCCAAACACCGAATACTTTTGATCAGCAAAATGCGACTGCATGGTCTGGCTTGGTGGTCGACAATGGCGGCCTTGGTCCTAATGGTCTTCTTGTTGGACCCGCAGACCAGCGCTCTCAGATCAGGACTTTCAATATTGCTCCCACATTTACCCATTTACTGAATGCCAACACAGTGCTAACCGTAGGCGCGTTCGTCCGGCATGACCAGTTCAACTATTATCCCAGCGGTAATCCATTTGCTGATCTCGCCCCCGGTCTTCAGCAGGAGACGTTGACACAGGACCGAAGGCTTACGAACACCGGAGTGCGTTCCGATATTTCCTACGTCAAAGGTATCCACAACTTGAAGGCGGGGGTCACATATCAGCAGACTTTCCTTACAGAGAAAGATCGCTTTGGCATTGTGGACCCTACGTTGAACGCGGTTTGCCTCAATGCCAACGGAAGCCCCAATACTGACCCTACAGTGACTGACCCGGAACAATGCGGAGGGCCGGTGAATCCCGGTGGGTCGGCGAACCCAAACTTCAACAGTCTACTTCTGCCGGTTGACTTGACGCGCGGAGGCAACCTGTTTCCGTTT
>JASLFF010000361.1 GCA_030150795.1 Terriglobales bacterium
CACCGACCACTGAGATCCGTTCCAGTGCTCCGTAAGCGTGTGCCAAAGTTCGTTCGCGTCCTGCTGCGCGCCAACCGCCCACACGTCAGAATCAGAGAGGGCGGCCACGCCAAACAGAATGTTCTGCAGCGCGCCCGGACTTGGGCTGGGCACAACGGACCAAACCGTGCCGTTGAAATGCTGGACGAGCGTCTGCTGCTGGAACCTGCCGTTCACGAAATAGCCCACGGCCCATGCAGACCCGGTTGACGGCATAGAGACACCGAGAAGAACGTTCTCCTGCGCGCCCACGTTGGGCAGGGGGAAAGCGGTCCAGCGGGTGCCGTCGAAGTGTTCCGCCAAAGTGGCAAGAACGCCCGAGCTTGGCGGATTATAGGCGCCTACTGCCCAGGCGTCAGTCCTGGAGGCCGCAGAGACTCCCGCCAGGATATTGTCGCGCGAGCCGAAGCTGTAACTCGGCACCACGCTCCAGCCGCTGCCGCCGAGCGAGGCTGCGGCCGCCTGGTTCCCCGCACCCTGGGCGGAGATGGTATCGACACTGGTGGGGAAGACGAACGGCGGAGGCAGCGTTGGAACAGTGTTGGAGCCGGTGATGGCAAAGAGATTCGTCATCGGATTTGCCGTGCAGCTATTGAGGAGGCAGCCGAGGCCGAACGTCTGCTGGAGTGAAGCGAGCAGGGAGAAATGGTTGAAGCTCGTTTTGTCCTGCACGCCACGCACTCCATGACTGCTGATGACAATCGTCAGGATCTGGCTGTTGGCCGTGTTGCCTTCGTCAAAGGTCACGACGATGGCATTGTTCCCGCTCTGCCACAGGGATGACGCTGTGATTTCGTTCACCACGTCGCCGACAAATTTGTCACCTTGCGCGATCAGGAAGTTCTGCTGCACTGATCCTGGCGCGCCTGAGTCCACGCACCAGGGCGGAGCGCCGTGCATATCATTGCACTCGTTAGGGACGATGTAGCTGAAGTTGGGAATTGTCCCGGCAGCAAGGTCGGTTGAGAATTGCGCAAGTGGAAACATCTTGCCCAGCTCGGCCGGTGTCTGCATGTTGGCAAAGTTCACAATGCCGTTGTGCTTTGACGCATACTGGGTATCGGAATCGGGAATGCCATTGCACTTGTCGGGATAGCAAAAGCCGCGATAGCCGGGGTAAGGCATGCTCTGGAAATAGCCTCTCCAGGTCTTGCCCGCTCGCTCAAGCTGCGACATAAGATTATCGACATTGACGGTCTGCCCCGGGAACCAGTATGGATCGTCGCTGACACCAAAGGAGTCGCCGCCGAGCATGCCGACGTAGTTTGGTTCGCTGGGGTCGGCGACGCCAGTGTAGGCGGTGGCCAGCCCGTAATCATTGGCCAGCGCATTCAGAATAGGCGCGAACTGGTTGCCGACAACCTGATTGTAATTTTCGTTCTCCATAATGATAAGGAAGACGTGGTCGTACTGCGGAAATGCCGCTTGCGCCTCCAGCGGGGGCGCGATTGTGGCCAAAGCCAAGCACAACGCAACCACTCCACAGAGAAGACGTGTGGATAGACAATGTTTCCAGCTATTCATAATAAGGCTCCTTTTCGCAAAAGATTTTTGGTTGGGGGTATTGAGGGCTTGTGGATTCCATCAAGAAGATCCAGACCGCTTTTATGTAAGTTGTGTTTTGCACGCCGCCTGGGAGCGGGCGTACTTGGCAGGAAAACTATGCTGGCAAACCATTCCTCACTATTCACGAGAACTTTCCGCATTGTGAGAATTCGCAGGGCCGGTACGCGAGAACGATCACGCGCAAAGCTGCTGGCCTAAGAGCGTACCTGTGCAATTTCAACCGCAGGTGACGGGCAAGTGAAGATTGGATGAATTTCCCGCGACATCTGTGCAGCGTAGGATCGCGTCGAAACTTGCGATTGCTGGCCACCTTGCCTCTGGAGTTTTCCTACTGCGCTGCCTTGTCGTCCCCGCTGTCCTGATTTTCCCGATCTTCTCCGCGTCTCCGCGGTGCGCTCTTGTTTTCCCGATCTCGGTCTTTCCTTTGTGTTCCTTCGTGTCCTTTGTGGTTCAGGTCTTGCTTTCAAATTTCGGCGATTTTTGGCAATGGCAACTTTGGCAATTGCCTTACAAGACACACTCCACCCCGGAGAGTTACAATTTCCGTTTCGCACTTGCTGTCATTCTGATCCGCATCATGGAGGCATCCTGTGGACGATCTGCCTGAGAAGCCTGCAAAGCCCGAACAAAGCGACAAGCCTGAAAAATCCAAACCGTCATCTTCCATCCATGGAGTCTCCCGGCGCGATTTTCTAAAAATTTCCGGCGTCTCCGCGGCCGTTCCCCTTGTGAGCAACGTTAGCGCCCTGGCGCTCGATGACACACCGCATGTTCAGGGACCGGGAAAAGTTCCGGTATCGCTTAATGTGAATGGCAAGAAGCTCAATGCGCAGCTTGAGCCGCGCGTCACGTTGCTGGACGCCCTGCGCGACCAGTTTGAGCTTACCGGCGCCAAGCGCGTTTGTGATCGCGGCACCTGCGGCGCATGCACCGTGCTGATGGACAACAAAGCCGTCTACTCCTGTTCGGTGCTGGCCATCGACGCGCAAAGCGCGCAGATCACTACCGTGGAAGGCCTTGGCGAGCCGGGCCATCTCCATCCCATCCAACAGGCCTTTATCGATAATGACGCGCAGCAATGCGGCTTCTGCACGCCGGGCTTCGTTGTCGCCACCAAGGCTTTTCTTGACCAGCATCCCAATCCCACGCCGGAGCAGATCAAGCACGGCCTGGGCGGAAACTTCTGCCGTTGCGGAACTTATGCCGGAATGCGCGCCGCCGTTTTGCTGGCCGCGAAAACGAATGGAGCCTGATCCTTGTCTGACGACAACACTAAGTATGGATGGCCCGCCGCTGACCAGCGCACGCTGATTGGCAAGCGCATTTCCCGCGTCGATGGGCCCGAAAAAGTTTCAGGCCGCGCCAAGTACACCTATGATGTTCATCGTCCTGGCATGCTGTACG